>CAZZUZ010000009.1:0-20131 GCA_964657315.1 Vulcanimicrobiota bacterium | reverse complement strand
GCTCGCGAGCGTGCCGACGTTCGATCCGGGGGCGATCGACACGTCGTTCTCCGCGCTCGCTCACGACGCGTCGAGTCCGCTGCTCGACCGCGCGAGCAACGGTCTGTATCCGCCGGGATCGACGTTCAAGATCTTTACCGCCGCCGCCGGTCTCGATGCGGGCACGACGTCGCTCGGGGCCACCTTCGAAGACCCGGGCACGCTGCCGGTGGGCGACTTCGTCGTTCACGACAATGAAGGCGAAGCGACCGGAACGCAAGATCTCACCGGGGCCTTCGCGCTCTCGAGCAACGTCGATTTCGCGCGGATCGCGCTCGGCCTCGGAGTCGATCGCTGGTATTCCGAAGCGGCCGCGTGGAGACTCGGCGAATCGCTCGACTTCCAATTGCCCGCATCGCGCGACCGCTTACCCAGCCGGTCGGCGATGACGCCCGGGGTGCTCGCGCAACTCGGGTTCGGCCAAGCGGATCTGCTCGTGACGCCGCTGCGTATGGCGATCGTTGCCGCGACGGTCGCATCCGGCGGCACGGAGCCGCGACCGTTCATCGTGCGGGCGGTGCGCGTCGACGGCCGTGACGAGACGGTCGCGCAGCCGGCATCGCTCGCCGTGCCCATCTCTCCGCAGATCGCGGCGGATCTCAAGAAAATGATGGTCGCGGTCGTCAGGCGCGGCACGGGAACCGCGGCGGCTCTACCGGGCGTGCAAGTCGCGGGCAAAACCGGGACAGCGACCAACCCGGCGGGAATTGCGCACTCATGGTTCGTTGCGTTCGCTCCCGCGGATACGCCGCGCGTAGCGGTAGCGATCGTGATCGAAAACGCCGGTTACGGCGCCGCGGTCGCGGCCCCGATCGCGCGGCGCGTTCTGGCCGCCGCGCTCGCATCGCGGCCTTCGTGAAATGCAGCGCGGCATGATCGAACGCAACCTCTCCGAGCGCTACCGCCTGGAGAACCGCATCGGTCAAGGCGGAATGGCGATCGTGTTCTCCGGCACGGATACGGTGTTGCGCCGGCGTGTCGCGGTCAAGGTCTTGCGCGAACAGCTCGCCGCGGATGAGGATTTCGTCGGACGTTTCTACACCGAAGCGCAGCACGCGGCCAAACTCTCGCATCCCAACATCGTCAACATCTACGATGTCGGGCGCGAAGGCGAGAGCTACTTCATCGTCATGGAACTCGTCGACGGCGCGACCCTTGCGGAAATGCTCGAACGCGGCAAGGCGCTACCCGAGGCGATCGCGATCGACTTCGCGGCACAGCTCTGTAGCGGCCTCGCGTACGCGCACCGTCAGGGCATCCTGCATCGCGACGTCAAGCCGGCGAACGTTCTCGTGACGAGAGACGACGTCGTCAAACTCTCCGATTTCGGGATCGCGCAAGCCGTGACGACGCAGACGATGACCCAGGCCGGCATGGTGATGGGCAGCGTGTACTACATCTCGCCCGAGCAGGCCCAAGGCCTCGACGTCGGCCCGCAGAGCGACCTCTACAGCCTCGGCATCGTCATCTATCAGATGCTCGCCGGTTCGCTGCCGTTCGCGGGCGACTCGCCCGTTGCGGTCGCGCTCAAACACGTGTCGCAGCCCGCTCCCGAGATCGACACCGAAGACGGCCGGATAAGCCCCGCGATGGCCGCGATCGTGCGCAAGCTTTTGCAGAAAGATCCCAAGGCGCGGTTCGCGTCGGCGGGCGAGGTCGCGAAGGCCCTGCGCGAAGCGCGCGAGCATCCGCTCGCGACGACGCCGTTCGACACGCGCGGCCCGGAAGCGCCGCCGCCGCAGAGCGGGCCGCGCACGATTCCCAATCCCAAACCGCGTCCGTCGCGTTTTCCCGACCGTCCCCACGCGGCGGTGGTCGCCATCGACGATTCCGCAGATGGAAAGGAAGGCACGAGCGAGCGTCGCCGGACGAATCTTCCTCTGGTCGGCATCGTCTCGGCATTGCTGCTCGGCATCGCGATCGCAACGGGATATTTCTTTGCCAATCGCCCGGGCGGATTTTTCGCTCCCGCGATCGAGCGTCTCCCGAGTTTCGTCGGCACGAACGTCGACGACGCCGAGAAAAAACTCGACAAGCTCGGCGTGAAGTATAACGTCGTCTCCGCGGTTAGCGACACGGTTCCGGCGAACAAGATCATCCGTCAGGATCCGATGCCGGCGGCCGAGATTCTGCCCGCGACGATCGTCCAGCTCTACGCCTCGAGCGGTCTGCCGACGGTATCGCTCATGGACTTGCGGCAATACTCGATCGACGACGCTCAGCGCTATTTGCGTAAGGCGCGCCTCGTGCCCAAATTGCAAGAAAAGTACGATGACGCACCGCGCGGCACGGTGCTCGGACAACAGCCGCCCGCATCGACGACGCTGCCCGTCCGCTCGACGGTCGTGCTCGTCGTCTCGAAAGGCGCACGGCCGGTGGACGTGCCCGACGTCGTTTCGATGAATGTCGACGATGCGACGCGGGCGCTCGGCGATCGCAAGCTCAAGCTCGTCGTCGGCGAGCGCGATCCGAGCAATCAGATTGCGGCCGACGTCGTGACCTCGCAAAGTCCGCAAGCGGGCTCGCCCGTCGATCCCGGCAGCACCGTCAGCGTCGCGATCTCGACCGGACCACAAAAATTGACTATCCCCGACCTCGGCGGCAAAGTCGCCGCCGACGCCGCGAGCGCCGCGACCGCCGCGGGCTTCTCGGTGGAAGTCGAATACGTGGTCGATCCGAATACCACACAAGGTACGGTCATGAAGCAATCACCCGATCCCGGCTCGGCCGGCCTCAAAGGCGACAAGGTGACGCTGCTCGTGGCGGTGCCCGGCGTGGTACCGGACGTTTCCGGCAAAGGCGTGGACGACGCGACCGCGATCATGCACGACGCGGGCTATAAAGTCGGCAATACCGCCTACGTGCAGGAAGGTCCGGACGGCACCGTAGCGCGGACGGAACCCTCTGCGGGCTCTGCGCTGCGGCCGGGCGAGACGGTGACGCTCTACGTCAGCGGAACGTCTCCGTAGTGCGCGTGCTCGGCGTCGATCCGGGACTTCGCGTAACGGGATACGGTGCGATCGATTGCGCCGGCAGCGTTTCGCGGCTAGTCGAAGCGGGCGTCATCACGCCCGGCGTGCGCGCGCCGCTCGAGCATCGTCTGGGCGAATTGCACCGCGAGATGAGCGACGTGCTCGCGACCGTGCGGCCCGACGTGATGGTGATCGAAGAGCTCTGGTCGTCGTACAAGAATCCGACGACCGCGGTGCTCATGGGCCACGCCCGCGGCGTGCTCTGCCTCGCAGCACACGGACACGGCGTCCGCGTGCGTCATCTCGCGCACGCAAACGTCAAGCGCGCGATTACGGGATCGGGCGCGGCGCGAAAAGATCAAGTCAACCGCATGGTCTGTACGCTTCTGCGGCTCACGACCGTTCCCGAGCCCAACGACGTCAGCGACGCTCTGGCGCTGGCGCTGGCGCTCTCGAACATCGAGCAGGTCGAAAGCGGTCTCGCCCGCGCGGTCACGGCATAAGTCCGCGTCCGGATGTTCACACGCATCAGTGGGACGTTGATCGAACGCGGCGATTCCACCGTGCTGCTCGATGTGGGCGGCTTAGGCTACGAGATTTTTCTGCCCGCGTGCGTCGCCGATAAGCTGCCGGTCACGGCCGGCGAGAAGGTGACCCTCGAAATCCATCCGACGTTCAATCTCGAGGGCAATTCGGGACGCTTCACGTTCTTCGGATTCACCAACGCGATCGAGCGCGAGTTCTTCGAGGCGTTGCTCTCGGTCGCGAGCATCGGCCCGAAGACCGCCGCTCGCGCGTTTGCGTTGCCGATGTCGCGCATCGCCGCGGCGATCGACGCGGGCGACCATGCGTTCTTGCTCAAGCTGCCGGGCATCGGCCACCAGAAGGCGCGCGACATCGTTGCAAAGCTGCAGGGTAAAGTCACGAAGTTCTTGCTGATCCGGGATCCACTCGTACGCGAGGCGCCGCCGATGCCGGATTACGCGCGAGAGGCCGTCGCCGTTTTGCTGCAGCTCGAATACCGCAAAGCCGAAGCCGAAGATATGGTCGCTCGCGCGCTCGAAGCCGCGCCGAAGATCGAAGACTCCGAGTCGCTGCTCGCAGAAGTCTACCGCCGCCTCCACGCCACAGCGAAATAACGCGAGGAACACGACATGTGCAGGAACATTCGCCCGCTATACAACTTCGAGCCGCCGACGACGGATGCCGAGATCCGCGCGGCGGCATCGCAATTCGTGCGCAAGATCGGCGGCTTCGCCCGGCCGTCGAAGACGAACGAAACGCCGTTCGAAGCGGCCGTCGACGCGATCGCACGCATCAGCGCCGAGTACTTGGCCTCGCTCGAGACGAAAGCACCACCACGCAATCGGAACGCGGAGGCCGCGAAGGCGAAAGCGCGGTCGATAAAACGTTTCGCTTGAGCGCCTAAAGACACGCGTAGCACGTATTTGCCGCTGAGTCCGTGCGCCCGCATCTCGTCCGGGACGCTAGCGGCCGTCGCGCTCCCCGACGACCATCTCGGCATCGACGGCACCGGCAAAATCTTGCCCCAAAACGAGCGGGAACGGTTTGGCTTTCGCCCCGTCCCGCGCGGACTTCGAAATCGACCGGGTAGACGCCCGCGACGGTGATTCCGGATGGCGACGCGGTCGGCGTCGACCTCGGGCGACCGGGATCTCCCGCGCGGATTCGGCTTCGTCGTAGGTATCGATGACGATCGCGCGCATGGCGCCATGGTATCCATCCGAAAGCGAATCGGCGGCCGGGCGCGAACAGCGAGGCGATGGAAGAGCGTTCGCAGCGCCGCGTCGTGCTCGGCCCGCAGGATGCCGAGCGGCTCGTCGAGCCCGAGTCGCAGTTCGCCGAGGAAGTCCTCGGAGCGTCGCTGCGGCCGCAAACGTTCGACGAATACGTCGGCCAGAGTGCCGTCGTCGACAATCTGCGCGTCGCGCTCGAAGCCGCAAAGCGCCGCGAGGAACCGCCCGAGCACATCCTGTTCTATGGGCCGCCGGGACTCGGAAAGACGACGCTCGCGGCTCTCGTCGCACGCGACATGGGGCGCTCGCTGCGCCCGACCTCCGGGCCGACGCTCGAAAAGCCGAAAGATCTGGTCGGCATCCTCACGTCGCTGCAGGATGGCGACGTGCTCTTCATCGACGAGATCCATCGCCTCGGCGGGGTCGTCGAAGAATTTCTGTATCCCGCGATGGAAGAATTTCGCATCGATATCGTGATGGATAGCGGCGCGTATGCGAAGACGTTCAAACTGCCGCTCGCGCGTTTTACGCTCGTCGGCGCGACGACGCGCGCGGGCATGCTGTCCGCGCCGCTGCGCGATCGCTTCGGCCTTTCGTACCATCTCGATTATTACGAGCCGGCCGAACTCGTAGCGATCGTCACCCGTAGCGCGTCGGTGCTCGGCATTCCGATCGACGCTGCCGGCGCGGCAACGATCGCGCGGCGCAGCCGCGGCACGCCGCGCATCGCGAACCGTCTGCTGCGTCGCGTGCGCGACTTCGCGCAAGTCCGCGCCGACGGCACGATCACGCAGGAAGTCGCGGACGAAGCGCTGCGGCGCGAGGGCGTGGACGCGATCGGTCTCGACCGGCTCGACCGCGCGTTCTTGCGCACCATCGCCGAGCAATATCGCGGCGGCCCGGTCGGCATCGGTGCGATCGCCGCGACGCTGACGGAAGACGTCGAGACGCTCGAAGACGTCGTCGAGCCGTTCTTGCTCAAAGAAGGCCTCGTCATTCGCACCGCCGCCGGGCGCAAAGTCACGGAACGCGCGTTCGAACACCTCGAGTTAGAACGCCCCCGGGATGGGGCAATACAGCCGAGATTGTTATGACGACTGCAGCAGCGAAGATCGAACGGGGCTATCTCCCCGGCCTCGTCGGGGACGTGACGTCGATGCACGGTCGCTACTACGCGCGCGAGTGGAAGCTCCGGGCCGCTTTCGAGTTCGAAGTCGCGCGCGAGCTGTGCGAATACTTCGAACATTACGATCGAGAGTCGGACCTCGCGCTCTCGATCCGCGATGGCGATGCGGCGCGCGGATTCATCGCGATCTCGCGCAACCGCGTCGAACTCTATGAGGCGCGGCTGCGCTGGTTCATCGTCGACGACGCGATTCGCGGTCGGGGCGCAGGCCATCGATTACTCGACGCCGCCCTCGCCCACTGCCGCGAGATCGGTGTGCGCCGCCTCGAACTCTATACGTTCGATTCGCTCGAGGCGGCGCGCGCGCTCTACCGTTCGGCCGGTTTCGTGACGGTCGAATCCAAGCCGTACGCCGGTTGGGGACCGACGGTCAATCTGGAGAGACACGAACTGCGCTTCACGAGCTGACCGCCGCTCGTGCGCGGTACGCCATCGCCGTCGCTCCGAGGAACGCGACGGCCGCGGAGAAGATCGCGAGCAGTCCGAACGAGAGACGTAAAGTACCTAACGTCGAGATACCGCCCACGATCGGGGGTCCCGCGAGAAAACCGACGTATCCGGCGGTCGCGGTCATCGCGATGGCGCTCGCGGCTCCGTTCCGACCCGACGCACTGTAGAGGATGGGAACGATGTTCGCGACGCCGAGACCGATGCAGGCGAACGCGGCGATCGCGATCGCGCCGTTCGGGACCAGCGCGCACGCCGCGAAGCCGACGGCGGCGAGCGCGGCGCCCCCGCGTATCAGCGCGCGCTCGCCGAACGTGCGTACGGCCGCGTCGCCGATCAAACGTCCCGCGACCATAGCGATCGAGAACGCACCGTAGCCGAACGCGACGAAGCGATGCGGGGCGTGCGCGACCGTCGCGAGAAAAACGCCGCTCCAGTCCGAGGTCGCGCCTTCACAGAGCATGCCGAGCAATGCGGCGATCGCGAGGGGTACCGCCGGGCCGTGCGGCAGAGCGTACGCGCTCGGCGCGGCGGAACGTTCGCCCGCGCCGATCCAAGGCCAGCAGCACGCGGCGATCGCGACGGCCGCGAGGGCCGCCGCATCGAGGACGTCGACGCGCGCCGAGACGATCGCAAGCGCCGCGGCGAGCGACGCACCTGCGGCCGCTCCGATGCTGAACGAGGCGTGAAACGACGACATGATCGCCTGCGAGCCGCGCCGCTCGAGTTCGCTCGCGTGCGCGTTCATCGAGATGTCGAGAAAGCCGTTCGAGGCGCCGAGCAGTAAGGCGGCGGCGACGAGTGCCGGGAGCGTCGCGCAGAGCGGCACGGTTGCGAGTGCGGCGGCGAACACGAGCGCGCCGATGCGGATCTGCACGCCGCTTCCGACGCGCGCGACGCAGCGTCCGGCGATCGGCATCGCGATCGCCGCGCCGAGCGCGACTCCGAGCAGGGCGAGGCTCAATCGACCGTCGTCGACGTGCAGCTTCTCGCGGAAATGGGGGATCGACGCGGCCCACGCCCCGATACCGAGGCCGTTGAGGAAGAAGACGGCGGTCGTCGCGATGCGCGTTTTCGTTCGCGGCGACTTGGTCGGCACCGACGCCTCGTACCCACGATGTGCGCCGGTCTCTTGCGCCGGTATGCTACATTGAGGCTCCCACTTTTAGAAAACGGAGGCCCATCGTGGCAAAAAATACACCGAAACGATCGACCCCGAAGGTAAAGCCCATCCGTCTCGACCGGTTTTGACCTAACGACGCTGGCCGCGCCGGGCGAGGTTTCGTCCGCGCAATTCGTGATCGAATCGATCGCCTTCTGGTCGCGCCGGCTCAGCGCCGTCGCCTGTCCGCGTTGCCGGTCGATCGGAACGCTCTCGGCCTATCCGCGCAAATACGGTGCCGAAGTATCGTGCGCCGTGACGTCGTGCACGTACGAGGAATCGTATGTGGAGCGTAGGGTGTAGCGGCATCCGCAGGGGCAGTTTCGCGCGTCGATTAACTACGATGGCAATGAATCGACGCGCGTTCGCCCTGCTCGGGGCGTCCGCGATCGCCGGATTTCCGCGGGTCGCGCGAGCGACCGGCGGCCTCGACATCGCAGACCCCGAGCCCGACGTTTCCATTCGCGTGCTGCTCGCGACGGGTTCGTTCGCCGCGCCGCAGACGATCGACGCGTGGCATTTCGGCTGGGACGGCCGCACGTATCGCGGATCGTATTCGACGGCGACGCTGGAAGACGGCCGAACGGCGCTGCTCAACGTGCTGCCCCTCGACGCGTATCTCGCAGGCGTCATCAACCGCGAGATGCCGGCGCTGTGGCCGGAAGCGGCGCTGCGCGCGCAGGCGATCGTGGCACGAACCTTCGTGCTCGGCCGGCTGCGGCCGGCAAAATCGTACGATGTCGTCGCGAGCGAAGGCGATCAAAAATACGGCGGCATCGAAGGCGAGACGCTCGCCGGAAAAGCGGCAGTCGACGCCACCTCGGGCGCGATCCTCACCTTCGGCGGCGCGCCCGCGCACGTCGCCTACTCATCGTGCTGCGGCGGTCGGACCGCCGACGCCGGCGACGTCTGGAACACGCCGTACCCGTACCTGCCGAGCATCGACGATCCGCACTGCGTCGGCGCGCCCGCCTATGCGTGGTCGATCGACGTCGGCAGAAACGACGTTGCCAAAGCGTTCGGTGCCGACTTCAAGAGTGTCGGTTCGCTCCAGACCGTCGACTTACGGAGCGTCGCACCCGACGCCCGTCCCGACGCGATCGTCTTCGTCGGATCGTCGGCAACGTTCTCGACGACGCCCAAAGCGCTGCGAGCCGCCCTCGGGGCGTCGGTCGTACGGTCGACCTTCGTTCGCTCGATCGCAGTCGCGCGCAACGCATCGTCGCTGACGATCGAAGGCACCGGCTACGGACATGGAGTAGGTCTTTGTCAGTGGGGTGCGCGAGGATTCGCTTCGACCGGCGCCCTCGCCGGCGACATTTTGAATTTCTACTTTCCCGGAACGACCGTCGGCCGGGCCTAACCCCCGATCGCCCGTGGATTTGCGCCTCACCGAAGCGTATCGCTACACGCTTCCGCCCGATCGCATTGCGAAGACGCCCGCCGAACCGGCCGATGCGTCCCGGCTGCTCGTCGCCGGCCCGGGCGACGTTTTAGAAGACCGCACCTTCGTCGAGTTTCCCGCGTTGCTCGAACCGGGCGACGTGCTCGTCGTCAACGAGACGCGCGTCGTACGAGCGCGCTTACGGGGGAGGCGCGAGCCCGGCGGCGGCACGGCGGAGATCGTGCTGCTGCGGCCGGCCGACGGCGGACCGTACGACGCGCGCGTCCGCGCGTGGTCGGCCCTCGTGCGCCCGGGCCGCAAGTTGCGCGTGGGCGCGCGCGTGCGTTTCGGCGAGATCGCGACCGCCACGATCGCGGAGGTGCGGACGGACGGTTCGCGCGTCGTCCGTTTCGAAGACGGCGTCGATCTCGACGCGCTCATGCAGTCCTACGGTGAACTGCCGTTGCCGCCGTACGTCGGCGACGGCGACGACGCACGAGCAGGCCGGTACCAAACGATTTTCGCGCGCGTGCCCGGAAGCGTCGCCGCGCCGACGGCGTCGCTGCATTTCACGCCGCGCGTTCTCTCGGCGATCCGTGCGCGCGGCGTCGAGATCGTGCCGCTCGTCCTCGACGTCGGACTCGGCACGTTCAAGCCGATGGAAGCCGAACGCATCGACGACCATCACATGCACGCCGAACGCTATGCGATCCCGCCTGCGACCGCGGAAGCGGTCAACCGCGCGAAGGCGCAAGGCCGCCGCGTCGTCGTCGCGGGCACCACCGCGATGCGCGCGCTCGAGGCGTCTGCCGGCGAGCACGCCGGCGTCGTGGTCGCGGGGGCGGCGGAGACCTCGCTCTTCATCAGTCCGGGCTATCCGTTTGCGATCGCCGACGCGCTGCTGACCAATTTTCATCTTCCGGCTTCGACGCTGCTCGTGCTCGTGAGCGCGTTTGCCGGCTACGCTCGGGTCCGCGCGGCCTATGTCGCCGCCGTCGAACGGGGCTATCGCTTCTATTCGTTCGGCGACGCGATGTTCTTGACGCGGGAAATTCGAGGGCCTGCGGATTAAACGCCCAGCCGCGATCGAATGCGGTCGAAATCGTCCTGCGTATCGACGTCGGTGAACGGACGCCGGTCCGCGAACGCAACCGCGGCGTGGGAGAAGCGCGTGTCGTCTCGCAGGCGGCGCAGCGTGTCGCCGTCGGCGAGTTCGTCGAGCGCGGCTCGTGCGCGCGGTCCGAAGACCACGGGGTGGCCGGGTTGCCCGTCGGCGGAGACCGGATAGGCGATGTCCGTCCGGAGTGCCGCCGCGATGACGCGCGATAGCACGTCGCTGTCGACGAGCGGCGTGTCGACGAGCAGGACCGCAAGTGACGCTTTCGGGAGTCCGAGGGCCTCGTTCGCGAGTCGCAGCGAGTGGGTCATCCCACGTTCCGGATTCTCGTTGCTCACGATACGGACGCCGAAGCGTGCGGCGCTCGCAACGAGCGCTCCGTCACTGCGCGAACCGACGATGACGGTCGGATAGGCGGCCGACGCGGCGAGCGCGCGTTCGATGAACGTGCTCGAGCCGAGCGCAAGGGCACTCTTGGGCGCGCCCATTCGCGATGCACGCCCGGCAGCCAGGATCGCGCAGACGACTTTTGCGTCCGACGGCATCGTTCCGGGCTGCGGTTCGGACATCAGGTCGGCAGTATGCCCTTTCCGGGTAGATTAGGAACGTGCAAGACGATTCTGGGAACGTATCTCGCGGCGACTTCATTGCGTCGACCGCAATTCCGGCCATTGCCGCAGCGAGCGGCTTGAGTTTTCCACGAGCGGCCGATGCGGCCGCTCCGGCATCGGGTCCGCGCATCCCGTCTCACGGTCCCGGGACGACGCCGATCTCGCTCGACGTCAATGGAAAGCGCTACACGATAGAAGCCGAGCCGCGCGTGACGCTGCTCGACGCGCTTCGCGAACGTCTAGCACTCCACGGGACGAAAAAAGGCTGCGGCCAGGGCACGTGCGGCGCGTGCACGGTGCTCGTGAACGGCCGTCGTATCGACTCGTGCTTGACGCTCGCCATCATGCATCAAGGCGACGCGATCACCACGATCGAGGGCCTCGCGAACGGAGCGGAATTGCATCCCGTACAGGCGGCCTTCATCGAACACGACGGATTTCAGTGCGGATATTGCACGCCCGGCCAGATCATGTCGGCCGTCGGATTTCTCGCGGAAAAACGCGGTCTCGACGAGGCGACGATTCGCGAATCGATGAGCGGCAATATTTGCCGCTGCGGTGCCTATCCCAACATCGTCACGGCGATCCAAGACGCCGGGAGTCGCGCCTGATGCGCCCGTTCGCTTTCGCAAAAGCCGCCACGACACGCGATGCCGTGGCCGCCGTTTCGAGCGATCGTGCCGCGCGATTCATCGCCGGCGGTACGAACATCGTCGACCTGATGATCGACGTCGTCGAGACGCCCTCGCTCGTCGTCGACATCAACGCGCTGCCCTATGCCGCGATCGAGAAGCGTGCGGGTTTCTTACGCCTGGGCGCCCTCGCACGCATGAGCGAGGCGGCCGACAACGGCGACCTGCGCGAAGCCGCACCGTTCGTCGCGCAGGCGCTCGATGCGAGCGCGTCCGCGCAATTGCGTAATGCGGCCTCGCTCGGCGGTAACATCTTGCAGCGCACGCGCTGCGCGTACTTTCGCGACCCCTCGCAAGAGTGCAATAAGCGCGAGCCGGGATCGGGATGCGCGGCGCTTCACGGCGAGAACCGCATGCACGCGGTCATCGGCGGCAGCGACGCGTGCATCGCGCTCCATCCCTCCGATTTCGCCGTCGCGCTCGTCGCAAGCGATGCGATCGTACAGACCGTCGGCCGTCACGGCCCGCGGTCGATCGCACTGCGCGAGTTTTACGTCGAGCCGCTGCACGATCCGCAAATCGAGACGGTCCTGCAGCACGGCGAACTGATCACCGCGATCGACATCCCGACGGCTCCGATTTTGGCAAATTCGCACTATCTCAAGGTGCGCGATCGTCAATCGTACGAATTCGCACTGGTCAGCGTCGCAATCGCGCTCTCGGCGGAGGGCGGCATCGTGCGCGACGTGCGCCTCGCTTTGGGCGGGGTCGGAACGATCCCGTGGCGGTCGCACGATGCCGAAGCGACGCTCATCGGCGGTCCGGCGACGGCCGACGCTTTCGAGCGCGCGACCGACGTCGCGCTTGCGGGTGCCGTCGGTCGCGGATTCAACGACTTCAAAATTCCGCTCGTGAAGCGCGCCGTCGCTTCTGCATTCTCGAAGGTGAGCGCATGAGTTCCATCGGGCAGCCGATCGATCGGGTCGACGGCGTCGCCAAGGTCACGGGCCGCGCGACGTACACCGCCGAGAACGCGCCGCAGCATATGGCTTATGGGGCGCTCGTGCTCAGCACGATCGCGAGCGGCCGCATCGGCGCCATCGATACGCATGCCGCGCGTAGCGTTTCGGGCGTCCTCGAGATTTTCACGCACGAAAACGCGCCGCGGCTCAAGAGCGCGAAAGATCCCAAGGAAATGGTGTTCCGCGTTCTACCGATCTTGCAGGACGACGCCGTTCGCTACGATCGGCAGCCGGTCGCGCTCGTCGTAGCCGACACCTACGAGCGGGCCGTTGACGCTGCGTCGCTCGTGCGCGTCTCCTACGTGCGCTCGCAGAGCGTGCTCGACCTCGATACCGCGCCCGTCATGCCGGTTCCGAGCGATAACGAACAGGCGAAAGCCGAAACTCGCGGTGAGCCCGATGCGGCGCTCGCGGCCGCGACGGCTCGCGTCGACAACGTCTATCGGACGCCGCAAGAGTATCACAACCCGATGGAGCCGCACGCGACGGTCGCGGTCTGGCAGGGCAATAAGCTCACGCTCTACGATGCGACTCAGGGCGTCTTTCCGACGCGCCAGCGCATGGCCGACATCTTCGGAATCTCGATGGATGACGTACGCGTCATCTGCCCGTACGTCGGCGGGGGATTCGGATCGAAGGGTTCGCTTTGGGCGCAGGCCGCGCTCGCCGCCATGGCGGCGAGCGTGCTGAAGCGGCCGGTGAAGATCGTTCTCGATCGGCCGCAGATGTTCGGGAACGTCGGCTATCGACCGTATACCGAGCAGCGCGTCGCACTCGGCGCGGACGCATCGGGAAAACTCGTCTCGACCATTCACGAGGTCAAATCGAACACGTCGACCTTCGATATGTTCATCGAGCCGAGCACGGCACTCACGCGCGCGCTCTACAACGTCGATAACCTGCGAACGTCGCAAACGTACGTACGACTCGACCACGGCACGCCGACGTTCGCACGCGCCCCCGGCGAGTCGTCGGGTTCGTTCGCGCTCGAGTCGGCGATGGACGAACTTGCCTACGCGCTCGAGATCGATCCGCTCGAACTGCGCCTGCGCAATTACGCCGAAACAGATCTTAGCAAGAAATTACCATTCTCCAGCAAGTCGCTGCGACAGTGTTATGCGGCGGGCGCGGAGCGTTTCGGTTGGTCGAAGCGCGCGCCCGCAATACGCGCGACGCGAGACGGCGACGACTTCGTCGGCGTGGGCATGGCGACGGCCGTCTATCCGACCAATCGCGATAATGCGTCGGCATCGGTTCGCGTGCATCCCGACGGCTCGGTCCTCGCGGCAGCGGGCACGCAGGATCTCGGCACGGGCGCGTACACCGTCTTTTCGCAAGTGGCCGCCGACGGACTCGGCGTCGACGTCTCGCGCGTGCGATTCGAACTCGGAGATACGGATTTGCCGAAGACGCCGGTGTCCGGCGGTTCGCGCACGTCGGCGACCGTGGGACCGGCGGTGTTTGCCGCCGCGCAGGACGCTCGCGATAAGGTCATCGCTCTCGCGATCGCCGACGCACGCTCGGCGCTCTACGGCGCGAAGGCCGAGGACGTGACGGTCGCCGGGGGCACGTTTTCGCTAAAGAGCGATGCTTCGAAAAGCGATTCGTATGCGCGGATCGTTTCCGCGAACGCGCCGGGCGGCGTCGAAGGCCGCGCCGATTCCACGCCCGATCCCGACGGTCCGAAGAAACATTCGATGTTCGCCTTCGGCGCGCAGTTCGCCGAGGTGCGCGTCGATGCGCTCACCGGCATGATCCGGGTCTCGCGCATGGTCGGCGCGTTCGCTTCGGGCCGCATCCTCAACCGCAAGACGGCGACGAGCCAGTACATCGGCGGCATGACCTGGGCGATCAGCATGGCGCTGCACGAAGGCGCGCGCATCGACGCGCGCAGCGGACGCATCATGAACGCGAACCTCGGAGAATACCTCGTTCCGGTCAACGCCGACGTTCCTGCGCTCGAAGCGATCATCGTCGACGAAGTCGATCCCTACGTCAACACGCTCGGCGTCAAGGGCATCGGCGAGATCGGCATCGTCGGCGGAGCCGCCGCTATCGCGAACGCGATCTACCACGCAACCGGTAAACGCGTGCGCGACCTCCCGATTCAGCCCGACAAACTCGTGTAGTTCACCGTGACGCTTCGCCCGTGAAGCCCGAGCGGGCGTCGCATCGAGAGATTTCATAGCGCTCGCTGCCGTCGGGCATGTCGGAACCGGCCCGATCGTCGCCGCAGGCGACCGGCCGGTAGCGCACGCCGTCGAAGTCGTAGAAGGCAACGCCGGTCTCGTAGCCGCTCGCATGTCCTCGAACGCGAATCCGAGGCAAACCGTGTCGCTTCGGCGTCTGCAGATCGATGCCGCACGTGAGCACGCTCAAAACCGGCCGATACGTCTCGCCGCGTTTGAGAAAGATGTCGGCCGTGACGTTGTCGTTGCCGGAAAAGCATTCGATGGTGACGACGAGTGACGAGTGCGTGCGTAGCGGCGTGATGGTGGCGTCCGGGCCGAGGCACCCGCGGGTAAACGCGTAGGCGGCGAGTTCGCGCCGGAGCGCCGGACGGAGCCGGCGCGCTCCGGCGAACAGCACTTCTACCGTCTGCGCGGCCCGCGCGGTCCGTTTCTGGAGAAACGCCGTTCGCGCGCGTTACGCCGACCGGAGGCAGCCGGTCTGCGTACAAGCATTCCGCACGTCGCGCAGCCAGAGAAGTTCTTCGTCGACCTCCTCGAGCGCGTCGCGTGAGGTGCGAAGGGCTGCGCCGTACGCGTCGGTGAGTGCGACGTCGAGCTTCGCAAGCACCGGGTCGGCGCAGATCGCGCGCTCGGACGCCGTCTGACGCGGCGAGCAGGAAAACGACGGCGCGAAACGCGCCCTATCGCTCGTCGTTGCCGGCGTCGGATTCATCGTCGTCAAGAGGAGGAACACAGCGACGAGAGACGTGAGGCCGAGCGCCGGTCGAATCATACGCTTCCTCGCTGCCGAGCGGCTTCGAATCGATGGTCGCTCGTAATGCGGCGACGGCGATCGTCCTGCCTCTGCGGTCCGGAAAGCTCCTGCCTTGACGTGCTTCGTGCCGATCGGGTACACTACGCGGGTTGTGGTCCTCGCCGCGAGCGCCGTTCTGTGCGCTCGCGGCGGAAGACCGTAGAAGAACGCCAGGCTACGTGGAGTTGGTATGAAGAACATCATCGGCCGAAAGGTCGGGATGACGAGTTTGTTTACCGAGGACGGCAAGTACGTCCCGGTCACCGTCATCGAGGCCGGACCGTGTACGGTCCTCCAGCGCAAGACGGTCGAGAGCGACGGGTACGAATCGGTCGCCCTCGCGTTCGCTGACGCGCGCAAGAACGGCCTCACGAAACCCCAAGCCGGCCGCTTCAAAGTCCTCGGCATCGCCGAGAAGAAGTACGTTCGCGAGTTCCGCCGCTCGATCGACGGCGCGCCCGAAGTGGGCGGCACGGTCGCGGTAGACGTGTTCGCGGCGGGCGATCACGTCGACGTCGTGGGTATCTCGAAGGGCCACGGCTTCGCCGGCGGCATCAAGCGCCACAACTTTTCGGGCGGCGGCCGCAGCCACGGCTCGATGATCCATCGTCAGCCGGCCTCTAACGGCGACACGAACTCGGGCCACACGCACCGCGGCTCGCGCCGGCCGGGTCATTACGGCGTCGATCGCATCACGCATCAGAATCTCGAAGTGGTCCGCGCGGACGCCGAGCGCAACGTGCTGCTCGTTCGCGGTCCGGTCCCCGGCGCCAAAAACGGCCTCGTGCTGATCTCCGCCGCCGTCCGCCCGCCCAAGGTTCCGGCCGCAGCGCCGACGCCGAAGGCTGCGAAAGGTAAGTAATGGCTTCCGTAATCGACGTCAAGGGCGCGACGGTGCGCGATCAGGCGGTTCCCGCCGTGTTCGCACAGTCGGGCGAAGTCAAGCGCAACGCGATGTTCCGCGCGGTCTTTCGCGAGCTCGCGAACCCGCGTGCGGGTACGGCCTCCACGCTGCGTCGCGACGAAGTTCGCGGCGGCGGCCGCAAGCCATGGAAGCAGAAGGGCACCGGCCGCGCGCGTCAGGGTTCGACCCGCTCGCCGCAGTGGCGCCACGGCGGCGTGGTCTTCGGACCCAAGCCGCGCAAGTACACCGTTTCGCTCAATAAGAAAGAGCGCAAGGCTGCCTTCCGCGCCGCGCTCTCCGACCGGTTCGCCAGCAACTCGGTGACGGTGCTCGCGACCGAAGGCTTCGATCTGACCAAGACGCGCGACATGGCCGGGCTGCTCTTCGGATCGCCGAAGCTCGCGAAGACCGGCCCGCGCACGCTCGTGGTGTTTGCAGAATCCGAGCTCGACACGATCGGCACGACGCTGCTGCGCATCGGCAACAACCTCGAGAAGGTCGGCGTGACCCATACGGGCGCGCTCGACGTCAAGGACGTGCTCGGCTACGCGCGCCTCGTTCTCACCACCGCCGCCCTCGAGTTCCTCGAAGGCCGCTTCGCCCCGAAAGCAGCCGCCTAAATGGAAGCGCGCGATATCATCATCGCTCCGCTGATCACGGAAAAATCGATGGGCGGAACGCTCGTCAATCAGTACGCCTTCGAAGTGCACCCGCGTGCGACGAAGACGCAGATCCGTCATGCGGTTCAAGAAATTTTCTCGGTGTCGGTCACCAAGATCAACACCATCAACATCATGGGCAAGCGCAAGAACTTCGCGCGCCGCGGTCAGCGCACGACCGGTCAGCAGTCTGACTGGAAGAAAGCCATCGTCACCCTCAAGGCCGGCGACAAAATCGTCCTCGGCGGCCTGAACCCGTTCGAGCAATAATATGGCAGTTAAACGTTATCGCCCGACCTCGGCCGGTCAGCGCTTCATCACGACGATCGACACCAAAGATCTCACCAAGAAGAAGCCCGAGAAGTCGCTCGTCGAGGTCAAGAAGAAGCACAGCGGTCGCAACAACAACGGCCACATCACCGTGCGTCACAAGGGTGGCGGCACGCGCCGTCAGTACCGCTTGATCGACTTCAAACGTCTCAAGGACGCGATTCCGGCGAAGGTCGCGGCGATCGAGTACGATCCCAACCGCTCGGCCCGTATCGCGCTGCTGCACTATCGCGATGGCGAGAAGCGCTATATTCTGGCGCCGGTCGGCATCGAAGTCGGCATGATGGTCGAATCCGGCGAGAAAGCAGACATCAAGGTCGGCAACTGTCTGCCCATCAAGAATCTGCCCCTCGGTACGTTGCTGCACAACATCGAACTGCGCCCCGGCGAAGGCGGCAAGCTCGTTCGCAGCGCCGGCACCTCCGCGCAGTTGATGGCCAAGGAAGGCGAGTACGCGCAGGTCCGCATGCCGTCGGGCGAAGTGCGTAAGATCCTCATGGTCTGCCGCGCGACGATCGGCCAGCTCGGAAATCTCGACCACGAAAACGTCATCATCGGTAAAGCCGGCCGCATCCGCCACATGGGCAAACGCCCGTCGGTGCGCGGTATCGCGATGAATCCGGTCGACCACCCGCACGGCGGTGGTGAAGCGCGTTCCACCTCGGGACGTCCGCCTACCACGCCTTGGGGTCAGATGACGATGGGCAAGAAGACGCGCCGTAACAAGCGCACCTCGAAGATGATCGTCCGTAAGCGGAGTGCCAAGTAATGGGTCGCAGTCTCAAAAAGGGTCCGTTCGTTGCAGACCATCTGATCGCGAAGGTCGAGAAGATGAACGCCTCGCGCGAGAAGCGCGTCATCAAGACCTGGTCGCGCGCGTCGACGATCGTTCCGCTGATGGTCGGTCATACGATCTCGGTGCACAACGGCAAAGCGCACGTGCCGGTGTTCGTCACGGAAAATATGGTCGGCCACAAGCTCGGTGAGTTCTCGCCCACGCGTCTCTTCAAGGGACACTCGGGTCAAGAAAAGAGCTCGGTGAAGTAATGGCTGCCGTGCAATCCGATACGGCCGATCGTTCGCAGGCCGTCGCCCATCTTAAATTCGCACGCATGGGGCCGCGCAAGCTCCGTCGCGTCGCCGACGCCATCCGCGGCAAGTCCGTGCGCGAAGCGCTCGTGTTGCTGCAGTTTGCCGGCGTCTTCGCGTCCGAACCGATGGAAAAGCTCCTCAAGAGCGCCGTCGCCAATGCGGAGAATAACCACAACATGTCAACCGACGGTTTGTTCGTCACGAAGGTGACCGTGGACGGCGGCCCCGGCGGCTCGTACACGCGCCGCCTTGATCCCCGCGCTCAAGGCCGTGCGGCCTTCAAGCGCAAGCGCATGTCGCACGTGACGATCGCGGTCGGTCACACGCCGCCGAAGCATCAGCCCAAGCGCAAGTCCGGCGCATCGATCGAACTCGCAACCGTGGAAACGCGCCGCCGCAACGTCGCCGGCACGCCCGCGCCCGCTAAGAAGCGCCCCGCGCGCGGTCAGTCGGCGCAGGCCGCGATCGAGCCGCCAATCACGCCAACCGCAGACGGAGCCTCCGAATAATGGGACAGAAGATTCATCCGGTCGGCTTGCGCCTGGGTATTACGCGTACGTGGGACAGCCGCTGGTTCGAGAAGAAAAACTATAAGATCTGGCTGCACGAAGATGCGGCGATTCGCAAGTATTTCGGCCGCATGACCCGCGCCGCCGCGATCTCGAAAATCGAGATCGAGCGCCGTGCGAATCAAGCGCGCGTCATCGTGCACACGGGCAAACCCGGTATCATCATCGGCAAGCGCGGCGTCGGCATCGAAGACATCCGTAAGAATCTCGAACACCTCACGCAGAAGAACGTCCAGGTCAACGTTGTCGAGATCAAGCACGCCGAACTCGACGCGCGCCTGGTCGGTCAGAACATCGTCGACCAACTCGAGAAGCGTATCGCATTCCGCCGTGCGATGAAGCAGGCGATCATGCGGACGATGAAGGCCGGCGCCCGCGGCGTCAAGGTCATGGTTTCGGGTCGTCTCGGCGGCGCCGAAATCGCGCGTACGGAACAGAACCACGACGGTAAGGTGCCGTTGCACACGCTACGCGCCGACATCGATTACGCACACGTCGAAGCGTTCACGCAGTTCGGCCGCATCGGCTGCAAAGTGTGGATTTACAAGGGTGAGGTTCTGCCCGACGGCACGACGCGTCCCGAACCCCGTGCCGCACGTCCGGCGCAGGACGGGCCGCGTACGGAATTCCGCGATCGCCGCAACGATCGCCGTACCGGCGGCGGCGCGCAGCGCGGACCGCGTCCCGTCGTGGGCGGCGGTACGGTCACGCTGCCGACGGCCGGCGAAATCGAACACGATCACCAGTCGCTCGCGAGCGAGATCGACGGGGCGCCGAGCGCCTCGGGTCAGCAGTCGACGGGCGAACACGGCGGCGCCGCGGTGCACGATCGTGATGCGACGCACGGTCACGGCGTCACCGCCGAGACCTCGCAAGTCGATCCGGCCTCGCAAGGCACGATCGATGCGGCCGAACGTCCGGGCGCGCCTTCGACGGGCGCCGCGGCAGAAGCGCCGGCAGCGGCGACCCTAAACGATTCCGCACCGCAGAGCGACGAGGCTTCGCAGTAATGTTGACTCCCAAGCGCGTCAAGTGGCGCAAACAGCATCGCGGCCGCATGCGCGGCAAAGCGCAGTCCGGCAACACGCTGACGTTCGGCGATTTCGGTCTGACCGCGCTCGAACCGGTGTGGATGACCAACCGCCAGATCGAAGCGGCCCGTATCGCGATGACGCGTTACATCAAGCGCGGCGGCAAGGTCTGGATCAAAGTGTTTCCCGACAAGTCCGTGACGAAGAAGCCTGCCGAAGTCCGCATGGGTTC
>CAZZUZ010000008.1:17193-20183 GCA_964657315.1 Vulcanimicrobiota bacterium | reverse complement strand
CGTACTCGCTCAGCCGGCGATCTCGCGAACCGCGCTTAGGCAAAATCTTGCTACGGTCGGATTCTTTACGCTACCGCTGCTCGCGTACGCTTACGTTCCGATCCGAAGTGCCGTACTCGAGCGTTCGGGCGTCGATCCGAGCCTCGCGCTCGGACTGCACGGGGCGGCACTCGTCGACGACGGCGCGCCGTCGACACCGGCGAGCTTCGCGCGCTACATGCTCGCGACGCGCTTCGCGCCCGAGCACGCGCTCGTGCAAGTCGGGTCTTCCGGCGGGGCGTCGCAGGCGCTCGCGTTCGCTTACACGCTCGTGTACGGCACCTTCGGCTATCTCACGCTCGCGCTCGCGCTCGTCGGCTTCTTCGCACTCGCGCTGCAGGCGCGCCGCGCGGCGCTGGCGCTCGCGATCGTCGTCTCGGGCGGCCTCGCGTTCGCTGCCAACTATCAGATCGAGTCCGAGCCGACGCGCTACGCGCTCGCGGCGCTCTGGTCGATCGCGGCGTACGCGGGCTACGGCGCGTGGTGGTTCGCAAACGCCGTCGTGCAGCGTACGACGCCGGCGAGCGTCGTGGCCGCGCTACTGCTCGCGACCGGCCTCGCATCGACCTTCGCAAACGCCCGATCGCGTGTCATCGAACGGCAGCATCTCGCCGACGCACGAGGCGAAGCCGCCGAAGTTGCGGGTGCGACGGCCGACGGCAGCGTCATCGTCGCGACCTGGTCGTACGCCACGCCGCTCGGCTATGCCAAATACGTGAGCCGGACGTTCGGCGCGCGACACGTGATCAGCGGCTGGCCCGGCGAATACGCGGCGCACTTTCGCGCTTGGAAGAAATCGTTCGGCCACGTCTATCTCGTCGTCGATCGCCGCGCGCCGCTAGGCGCGATCGGTGTGCGCCGCTATACTTCGCCCGACGCGGCGTTCGGCGTGTTCGAATACGAGGGCTCGTGAAGGATCGAACGATCGCGGTCGCGCTTTCGCTTGCCGCACTCGCGGTCTATGCTTGTGCGCTGCCGGTATCGTACGCGTTCTGGGACACGGGCGAACTCCAAGTCGTCTCGATCGTGCTCGGCATCGAACATCCGCCGGGCGATCCCGCGTTCGTGCTGCTCGGCTGGCTCGTCTCGCACGCGCTGCCCTTCGGCGATCCGGCGTGGCGCGTCAACTTCATGTCGTCGGGGTTCGTCGCGATCTCGATCGGGTTGCTCTATGCGACCGCACGGGCGCTCGGAGTTCCGCGCATCGTTGCGGCGGTGTGCGCGTTCGGCTTCGCGTTCGCGCCGCAAACGCTCGTCTATGCGACGCGTGCGGAAGGGCACGATCTCGTGCTCTGCTTTTCGGCCTGCGCGCTCTATTTCGGCGCGCGTTACGACGGCACGCGGTCGGTACGCGACCTGTTTCTCACCGCGCTGTCGTTCGGACTGCTCGCCGCGACGCACGGCGTCGCGCTGTTTTTCTTTCCCGCACTCGCGGTACTCGTTGCGCTGCGGCCTCCGCCGCCGCAGCGTCGCCGGGCTGCTGCGGCCGCCGTCGCTGCGGGCATCGTCATCGGCCTCTCGCCCTACGCCTACATCGTCCCGAGAAGCGCCTATCTCTATGCGCACCGCATCGATCCGACGCTCGCGCTCGGCATCCCGCCGGGCGCGCCGTTTTGGGATTACGATCACCCGTCGGGCTCGCTGCAGAATTTTTGGGGCTTCCTCACGGGCGCCGACTTTCACGTTCATAGCGGTTTCGCGGGCTATCTCCGATGTGACCAATACTTGTCATACGCGCTCGGCTTCGAGAAGCGCATCTCGACCGCGTTCGGATTCGCGGGCACGCTCCTCGCGGCGCTCGGCGCGGGCTTCCTCGTTTTTCGCCGTGGCGGAATCGGGAAAGCGATCGTGATCGCGGCACTGTTCGCGGTGCCGTATACGGAGTCGTACGCGGACCTGCAAGATCCCGATCGCTACTATCTGCTCGCGCAGTGGTGTGCTGCGATCGCGATCGGCCTCGCGTTCGACGGCATCGCGAACCTCGTCTGGCGCAAGCCTCCCGCAATCGTCGCCGCCTTCTTCGCGCTCACGCTAGCGGTCGTCTTCGCCGGGGCGAGCGGAACGCGCGCGGAGATCTTCAGGCAGCGCGAAGACGATACCGCGCCGCAGTACGTCGCCTACATCCGCAGCGTCACTCCCGATAACGCGATCGTACTCGCGGAATGGGCCTACTCCTCACCGCTCGCCTACGCCTCGTTCGTCGATCGCGACTTCGGCCATCGCATCGCCGTCTCGGCCGGTCCGCGCCAATACATCGCGTACTATCCCACGTGGCTGCGCGAGTCGCGCCCGCTCTATGCGGTCTCGTTCGACGACGACCTCAAATTGCCGGGGTACGACGTCTCGCGCGTGAGCTTCGACAAGTCGTTCTACGTATATGAGATCCGAAGATGAAGCCGCAAAACGAACGGGCGCTCTGGTTCGGCATCGCGGCCACCATGCTCGCGGCGCTCGGCGCTCGCGTCGCTCCGACGCGTTACAACAACTATGTGTTATTGGCGAACGCGCTGCTGCACGGCCGGCTCTGGCTCGACCGGCCGGCTTCGTACATCGACGCGGTGCGGTTCGCCGGTCACTACTACATCGTCAACGATCCGGTGCCGGCGATCTTCTTGGTGCCGGCGGTCGCGCTCTTCGGAACGGCCACGAATCAAACGTGTCTCGCGGTGCTGCTCGGCGGCGTCGCGGCCGGCTTTGCGTGGCTGCTGGCCGAGCGGCTCGGCACCGAGCCGGGCCCGCGGCTGGTTCTCTGCGCGTTCTTCTTCGCCGGCACCGATCTCTGGTGGTGTTCGGCAATCGGCGACGTCTGGTTTCTCGCGCAGGTCAGCGCCGTCGCCTGCACGGTCTTCGCGCTCGCGGAACTCGCCCGCGACCGGCCCCGCGGTTGGGTTGCGGGCGTCGCATACGGCCTCGCCATCGGGTCGCGCTTCACGCTCGTCATGGCGCTGCCC
>CAZZUZ010000008.1:0-17183 GCA_964657315.1 Vulcanimicrobiota bacterium | reverse complement strand
GGAACGCGGCCACCCCAGCCCGGCGCGTTGGGTCGGGGCACCGGTTTCTTCGTCGCAGTCGCGGCATTCTTCACGCTGTGGGCGGCGTACGATTTCGCACGCTGGGGGCATTTCTGGGATAGCGGCCATACGGTGTTCTATCACGAGGATCCGCTGGGCCAGCCGACCGGCTCGCCCTTCGCCCTGCGCAATCTGCCCAATCAACTCTGGTCGTTCGTCTTTGCGCCGCCGCTGCTCACGCCCAAAGTCCCGTTTCTCATCCCGGATCTGCGCGGCACCGCGCTCACGTGGACGAGCCCGGCGCTTGCATTTGCGTGTACCGCACGCGCGCCACGCGCGGGCGTCCGCTTCCTGTGGGCCGCCGCGGCGCTAGTGGCCATTCCCTCATTGCTGTATTATGTCAACGGATTCGCGCAGTACGGCATGCGTCACGCGCTCGATTTCGAACCGTTCCTCTTCGTTCTCATGCTCTTCGCTTCGTATCGCGGATTTCCCAAATGGGTGACGCTTCTGTCGCTCGTTTCGATTGCCGCGAGTGCTTATGGACTGTGGTTTTGGCTGACATTCGCGTTTCCCAAGCAAGTATGACCGGGCGGCTCGGCCGCTACGTGCCGTCGACACCGCGTACGGAGAGCCTGATCGTCGGCGTCCTGTGCACGATCGTGCTGCTCGGACTCTCGCGGCTCGATTCTACGGTGTTCAACAATTACGTGTACTTGGCGGACGCGTTCTTGCACCATCACGTCTTCATCGATTATCCCGGTCCGCGCGTCGACGCGCTTTCGTACAACGGTCTGTGGTACGTGATCGAAGGTCCGCTGCCGGGCGTGCTGATGATACCGCTCGTCGCGATCTTCGGCTTGCACGCCAACGAGACGGCATTTACGTGCGTCTTCGGCGGAATCACGCTCGGAGCCGCGTGGTACTACGTGCGGGTCGCGCTGCCGGAGCAGCGCGACAACGTCGCATTGCTGGTCGCTTTTTTCGCCTTCGGCACCGACCTCGCGTGGTGCGCGATCTACGGCTGCGTCTGGTTCACGGCCCACATCGTCGCCGACGCGTTCCTGTTCTTCGCGTTGATCGAAACGATCGGGAAGAAGCGACCCTGGCTCGTTCTGCTCTTCATCCTGCTTGCGGCGGAATCGCGCTTCGCGGTCATCCTCGCGGCGGTGCCGCTCGTGCCGTACGCGCTGCTCTCGGTGCCGCGCGACGGCCGGGTGCGCGCCGTCGGGCTGTGCGCGGCGGTGACCGTCCCGTTCGCCGTCGCGTACGTCGCATACGACTACGCTCGCTGGGGCGTATGGAACGACATCGGCTACACGACCTGGTATCACGGCGATCAGATCGGCGAGCCCACGGGGTCTCCGTTTCGGCTCGAGTACGTCCCCTACGAGCTGTACTCGTTCTTCGCGTGGTTCCCCAAGTTCCAGAAGACGTTCCCATTCGCCATTCCGCAGTACAGCGCGGTCGCGTTGACCTTCACGAGTCCCGCGCTGCTGCTCGCATTTTTCGCGCGCGGCAGCTGGAAGTATATCGTCACGCTGTGGCTCGCGACGATCTTGATCTTCGTTCCGAACGTCATGTATTACGCCAACGGCGGTTCGCAATTCGGCATGCGCCACGCACTCGATTTCGAACCGTTTCTGCTGGGTCTGATGGCGCTCGCGGTCGGCAGCAAGAAAGTGCCCCAATGGGCCGTAGACGTGCTCTGCGGCTACTCGATCCTCGTTGGCATCTGGGGCATTTGGTATTGGCGTTCGTATTACGATCCGATGCTCGTGCACCACATTCCGGGAGTAAATTAGGGTGGAAGAATCGCAGCCGGCGAGCGTCGTCGCTGGGGCCGCACCGCGGGCCGGCGCACGCGAGCGGCTACTCGCGTTGCGCGGCCTCGCGCTCTCGCCGCGAGGTTTGCCGTTCGTCGCAGGCATCGTCGGGCTGCTCCTGACGTGGTACGCCTCACACGGCCGCTCGACGCCCTACAACAACTACGTGCTGCTGGCCGATGCGATCGTGCACGGGCATCTCTGGATCGACTGGCCGGGCGATGCGGTCAGCGACGCGCTCCTATGGAACGGTCACCGCTACGTCATCGAGGCGCCGGTCCCGGCCCTGCTCGTGCTGCCGTTCGTCGCGATCTTCGGTCCCGCGACCAATCAGACGACCGAGTCGATCGTCTTGTGCGGTCTCGCCATGGGCTTCGCGTGCGCGTTTTTTCTGCGAATCGGCGTACGCGGTCTCGCGCTCTACACGCTCTTGCTCTTTCTCTTCGCCGGCACCGATCTGTGGTGGTGTGCGGAGCTCGGCGACGTCTGGTTCCTCGCACACGTCACGGCGGTATTCTTCACGTTCGTCGCGCTGTGGGAACTCGCGGGGCGCAATCGCGGCTGGCTCGTCGCGCTCTGCGCGCTCGGGGCGATCGAGTCACGCTTCAGCCTGATCGTCACGCTGCCGTTTTTCGCAGCCGGCGTCGCGTGTGGCGGCCTGACCTTCTCGCAGAAGTTCGATTGGAACAAGCTCAGGGTTTTTGGAGCGATCTTCGCGGTCGCCGCGTTCGCCGCGATCGGCTACAACGACGCACGTTGGGGCGTGCCGGGCGACATCGGCTATACCACGTTCTACAATCGCGACTCGTGGGGCCAGCCGACGGGCTCGCCGTTTCGCTTGGAGTACGTTCCGTACGAGCTCTACTCGTTCTTTTTACGCGCGCCGGTGTACGTCGAATACCGTCAGCTCGCGCAGTGGCCGATTCTCAAGGTCGACATGAACGGCGTCGCACTGACGTTCACGAGTCCCGGCCTGCTGCTCGCGTTTTTCGCGCGGGGCAATCGCCGGACGATCGCGGCGTTGTGGGCGGTCGCGATCGCCGCTGCACTGCCAGATCTTTGCTACTATCTCAACGGCTGGTATCAATTCGGCATGCGGCACGCGCTGGATTTCGAGCCTTTCATGCTGGCATTGATGGCGATGGCTTCGGTTCCGAAGATGCCGCGCTGGGCCGGCGCGCTGTGCGTTTATTCGGCCATCGTGGGACTTTGGGGCGTCTGGTGGTGGAACGCGTTCGTGCGAACGGGAAGCTGATTGGCCGGTTTGCGGCCTGGGCAAAAGGTAGACTCCTATACGACTTTTTCCGAGGAACGTTCATGGCCGAACCCGTCATCGTCGAACGACGCAGCAACGCCGGTTTTCCCGTCTTCGCCCTCATCGCCGTAGTCGCGATTCTGGCCATCGTCGCATTCGTCTGGCAGCCGTGGAACGCGACCGGCAACCACACGACGATCATCAACCAGCAACCGGCCGCACAACAAGGCGCGGCCGGAAGCTCGAACGCGTCGGGTTCCACTTCTGGAAGTTCGACGACGACGACCGGCGGCACGTCGGGCTCTTCCTCGAACGGTCAATAGACGTCGCGCACGGCATCGCTGGCGTAGCGAGTATCGGTCTCGGCCATGCCTGCTAAAAAGTCGACCGCCGCTGCGGCTCCGGAGTCGCTTGCAAAGTACGCGAAGATGCGCGACTTCGCGAATACTCCGGAGCCGTCCGGCGCCGCCGCGAAGCGCGGAAAGAAATCCAAGGATCTGCGCTTCGTCGTGCAGATGCACCGCGCGTCTCGCCTGCATTACGATTTCCGCCTCGAATCGGACGGCGTCTTGAAGTCGTGGGCGATCCCGAAGGGACCCACGTTCGACACGCGCGAGAAGCGCTTTGCCGCGCAAGTCGAGGATCACCCCTACGACTATCGCGACTTCGAAGGGATCATTCCGAAGGGCAATTACGGCGCGGGCGAGGTGATCGTCTGGGACGAGGGGACGTACCGCCTGCTCGAGGGCGACGACGTTACGGCGCAGATCGCCAAAGGCTCCGTCAAGTTCGAGATGTTCGGACACAAGCTGCACGGCGGATTCGCGCTCGTGCGCATCAAGGGCCGTAACGGCGAAGACAATGCGTGGCTGCTCATCAAGGAGCGCGACGACGCGGTCGATCCGGATTGGAAGATCGACGATCACGACAAATCGGTGAAGACCGGTCGGACGATCGCCGAACTCGCGAAGGATCCGAATGCGCCGCATTGGATCTCCAACCGTCCGCCGGTCGAAGAACCGCGCAAGGTCGCACGCAAGAAGGCGCTCGAGAAGATGCCGGAGATCGCATCGCCCATGCTCGCGACCGCCGTCGACGAACCGTTCGATGACGCGAAGTGGTTATTCGAACTCAAGTGGGACGGCTATCGCGCGATCGTGCGGATCGAAGCCGACGGGACGGTCTCCATCGCCTCGCGCAACGGCAACGACTTCACCGTAAAATTTCCGGAATTGGCGAGCCTCGGGGTCGCGTTCTCCGAACGGCCCCTCATCGTCGACGGTGAGATCGTCGTTCTCGACGAGAAGGGCCGGCCGTCGTTTCAAGCGCTGCAGTCGCGCCTCGATCGCTTCGGCCGTCAGTCGCCCGGTTCTGCAGTCACGTTCGTCGCGTTCGATCTCCTCTACGGAAACGGTCGCGATCTGCGCGACGAATCGTTGACGGTTCGCAAAGAGGCGTTGCGGCGCATCCTCACGGGCGAGGGGCCCGTAATGTTCAGCAAACACGTCGAAGGCGCGGGTACCGAACTCTACCGTCAAGCCGCCGCGTCGGGACTCGAAGGCGTCGTGGGCAAACGGGCGGCGTCCACGTATCAGAGCCGGCGTTCGAAGGATTGGGTGAAGGTCAAAGCGCTCAAGCGGGAAGAGATCGTCATCGGCGGCTGGACGGAAGGCCGCGCCGGCCGCAAATACTTCGGTGCCTTACTGATGGGCGTGCACGAGGAAGGCAAGCTGCGTTACGCGGGATCGGTCGGCACGGGCTTCGACCAGAAGAAGCTCGCCGCGATCTCCGAGCGGCTCGAGCCGCTCGCGCGCAAGACGTCGCCGTTCGACCCGGTGCCGAAGACCGACACGAAAGCCCATTGGGTCAGCCCCGAACTCGTCGCCGAAGTATCGTTCACCGAATGGACGCGCGACGGCTCGATGCGGCACCCGGTCTTCGTCGCGATGCGCGAAGACAAGGACGCAGCCGACGTCGTGCGCGACCGTCCGAAAGCGGTCGACGAGGTCGTCCGGGAACCGCGCGCCGTGCGTGGGAGCGGCAAACGTGCCAAAGAGATCGTCGAGATCGACGGCCGATCGCTCGCGATCTCCAATCGCGACAAAGTACTCTGGCCGGAAGACGGCTACACGAAAGGCGACCTGATCGCCTACTATCGCGCGGTCTCGCCGCTGCTGCTGCCCCATCTGCACGGCCGGCCGCTCACGCTCGAACGGTATCCCGACGGCATCGCGGGCGAGTCGTTCTTCGAGAAACACGCGCCGAAGCACGTTCCCGAGTGGGTCGAGCGTGTGAAGGTCTCGCACGGATCGGGCAATCGCAGCGGTCCGATCGAATTCATCCTCTGCAACGACGAAGCGACGCTCGCGTACGTCGCGAACCTCGCCTCGATCGTACTGCACGTCTGGACGTCGCGCGAACACGCGATCGACGAACCCGATTTCCTGTTTTTCGATCTCGACCCGTTCGACGGGTGTACGCTCGCGAATCTCGCGAAGACGGCCGTCGCGTTGCGGGAGACGCTCGCGGAGATCGGACTTCGACCGCTCATCAAATCGTCGGGCGGCTCGGGATTGCACGTCGTCATTCCGCTCGCGGCCGGGTACTCGTACGATTTCTGCAAGGGTTTCGGCGAACTCGTCATGCGCACGTTGCACCAGCGGCTGCCCGAGGAGACGACGCTCGAACGGATGCCCGCGAAACGCCCGAAAGGCACCGTGTATTTGGATTACGTGCAGATCGGCCGGGGCAAGACGATGGTCTCGATCTTCAGTGCCCGGCCGCGTGCGGGCGCCCCCGTCTCGATGCCGATGACCTGGGACGAGATCGAAGCCCTGACCCGCAAACGCGCGAAAGAGACCGAAAGCGAATTCGCGCGATTTACGATCGGTAACGCGCCCGCGCTGCTCGCAAGCCGCGGGGATCTTTGGGGCGCGAAGAACTGGCACGAGCAGCATCTCGAAAAAGCCCTGCGCGCGGCGCAGAAGCTATGGACATCGTAGCCGCAGGAGGCGATGTCCGTCGAATTCGACGACGCGATGCAGGCACGCCGGCGGAATGCTCGCCGCGAGATCGGAGTCTAGCACGAAATTACTTACGACGAATACGGGATACGTTTGCGCCCAACCCTCGTACGACGTGGCGTGGTCGGTAAGGAACTGCACGGGCGTTCGCGTCCCGAACGACCCGTCGACGTAGGCGCCGTATGCGAACGTCGTGCCGTCGAGCCAGTTGGCCAGCACGATCGCATCCGGCGGCGTGTTCGCGGTGACGGCCGAGAGCGTATTGCGGTTATCGGGGTTCCCGCGTTCCCGGATCAGATAGCCGTTGTTCCGATACTCGCTGTATAGCGGTACGGCAAGGAGTAGGCAGACGACGGCGGCGCCGAGCCGCCGGTTCGGTAGGACGCTGCCGGCCGATGCGGCGAGCGCGAGCGCGACGGCCAGCGACGCCGAGACGTAGCGTGTCACGTCGACCTCGGCCGTGTACGAATAGGTAAACGGCAACGCGGCGAGCGACGCGATCCAGACGGCAACGTGCGCCGGCGCCGGCGGCCTGCGCCGTACGAACGGTACGACGATCGCGATCGCTGCGAGGACGAGCGGAACGGGGCCGAATTCGAACGCCGCGGCCGAGGCCCACTTCGCTGCAAAATCGGCGTAACGCCCCACGGAAAACACCGCGCCGAGCGTCTGCGCCGCACGAAACTCGGATCCCGTCACTTCGGTGAGAAATCCGCGCGGCGTGTCGGGGCGATTGGTGTCCCAGGCGATCTCGCCCGTGAAATCGATCGGATCGTTCGCGGCGCGATCGACGTGCGACGCCTCGACGACTGCGGAGCGGATCGGGAGATACGCGTAGAGCACGAGCGGTGCCGCCGCGCAGGCGACCACGGCCGCGGCGCGACGCGCGTTGCGGCGAGCGATCGCGACGAAGCCCGGTACGATCGCGATGCCGGCCCACAGCACGTTTGGGTGTGCGGCGAGGCCGAAACCCCACGCCAGCGCCCGCGAACGTCGTCCAAGCGTCGCGCCGTCGCTCCTGCGTTTCCTCGGCCGCGCGCAGGACGAACGTAAAGACGAGCAGCGAGCACAGCAGCGACATTGCGTGAACGTCCGCGTGCGTCGCCTTGGTCCACGCGAACTTGGTGAACGCGAACACCATGGCTGCGAGAAACGCCGCGAGCGGACCCGCACCGAAACGGCGTGCCGCGCTCGAGACCAGGGACGCCGACGCCGCAATCAGGATCGCCGAAAAGAACTTGAGGCGCCACGCGACCGTTCCGGCGGCGAAGAGATGCGAGAAGAGCCAGCCGGTAATGACGAACGCCGGGAAGCCCGTCGCGTGCGGGATGCCGAGGATGTACGGGACGGTTTCGAACTCGCCGTAGTCCCATCCGTCGGGCTGCGGTGAGATCGAGATCGCATAAACGGCCAGCGGCACGGCGAAACTCAGACCCGTCAGAACGCGGGGACCGAACCGTCGGATCGATGCGAAGAGAGAGCGCGAGGTCATACGTCCGGGCGAACCCGAGGCGCCGCTTCGGCGCGTGCGATGCTTTCCTTGCCCGAGGGTACCGGTAAGGGGGAGTCGCGTAAGCGCCCAACATAGTGGTACGGCCCGGCGGACCTCACGAGGCCGCGGGCCCGACGCAGAGGAGACTGTCCCGTATGGCGCACGCGATTTGGAGCGGCTCGATCAACTTCGGCCTCGTAACGATACCGGTCAAGCTGCAGACGGCGATCCGTACGAACGATCTGCGCTTCAACTTTCTGCACAAGAGCGATCACGGGCGTATCAACAACGTGCGCCGCTGTTCGATCGACGGCGAGGAAGTCGGATACGGCGATCTCGTACGCGGCTACGAATACGAGAAGGGCCACTACGTCATTCTCAGCGATGAGGATTTCGACAGCGTCAATCCGGAAGCGACGCAGTCGGTGGACATCGTGCAGTTCGTCGAACTTTCCGAGATCAACCCGATGTACTTCGACAAGCCGTACTATCTCGAGCCCGAGAAACGGGGCCGTCACGCGTACGCGCTCCTGCGCGAAGCGCTCAAAGAATCGGGCAAGGTCGGGATCGCGAAGGTCGTGATCCGCTCGCGCGAACACCTCGCCGCGGTCAAACCCAACGGCGATGCCCTCGTGCTCGAATTGATGCACTTCGCCGACGAGATCGTCGAGCAGTCGACGCTCGAATTTCCCGCCGCCGAAAAACCGCACGCGAACGAGATGAAGGTCGCGAAGATGCTCATCGACACGATGACCGAGGCGTTCGACGCGGAGCAATTCAAGGATACCTATAAAGAGCAAATCCTTGCCATGATCGAAGCCCGCGCGGGAGGCGCCGAGACGCCGAAGGTCGAGACGAAGGCGCCAAAGGCGAGCAACGTCGTCAACCTGATGGACATGCTGCAGCGAAGCCTCGAGCAGTCCAAGACGCGTGGCTCGTCGTCGGGTGAGTCGCACGCCAAATCGTCGCACGGAAAAAGCGTTCACGCGACTTCGCATGCGAAGGCCGACGACGACGAATCGGAAGCCGAGGCGAAGCCGAAGAAGACGGCCGCACGGCGCAAGAAGTCGGCGGCTTGACGGTGCGCCGCGCCGCTCCGGCCGCGACGGCATTCGCCGTGCTGCTGCTTTCCGGCAGCGTCCTCGATCGCACGACCGGCCAGCCGCTCGCGCACGTTCGCGTCGTTTCCGGCGGCCTCAGAGCGACCACCGATACCGGCGGGCACTACACGCTGCGCGGCGTCAAACGCGGCACGCTCGCAATCACGCTCGAGAGCGACGACGTCCCCGCGCAGCACTTCTCGGTCAAGATCGGCGGCGGTACGAACCACGCCGACTTCCGCGCCTGCAGCACGACTCTCGATTACAACTGCGGCGCCCCCGTTCCGGACTTCGGCAACGGGAACGGCTGATCCGACCGGGAGCGCAATGCCGTCAGCTCGGGAACGCGGCGGTCTGAAACGAGCCGGCGGTGACGACGAACGTTTGCGGGCAACCGGTCGGATCGAACGTCGCGTCGACGGCGATCGAGTAGAACGTGCCCGGCGCGAGAGTATGCGGGACCGCGGCGCCGTACGTCTGCAAGCCGTTCGGCGAAGGCGTTCCGACGGCGCTCACCGCGCCGAGCGCCGTCGAACCGTCGACCGCGGGCGAGATCTGCAGCGCGGTGACGACGTAACCGCTCGAGACGCCGACGAGCACGGTCGCGGGGCTCTGCATCGCCGTCGATCCCGGCACGGGACTGATGAGCGCGGTCTGCGGAAAGGGAATCGGCGCGGGCGTGCATTTCTTCGTAACGGGCGCGACCGCTACGGTCGACGACGCCGAGCAACCGGCAAGCACGAGCATCGCACCGAGCATCCCTATGGTTCGCATGAGACGGGTGCTTAGCTAACCTGGGCTAATGCGCCTTCCGTTTGGGCGTCAGGAAGGCGTTGGCAAGAGTTTGCGTTGAGCGATGACGCCCAGCACGAGGGCGATCGTGCAGAAGAGCGCGGAAATCGCGCCGGTCCAGGGTGGTCCGAACGACGCGAGGACCGCGGCCGAGATCGTGGGCATGACGATGCCCGCGACCGATTCGAGCGAAGATCCCGCGCCCAAAATCGTGCCGCGCAGTTTCTCGGGGGACGCGTCGGTGAGCAGCGTCGCGAGCGTCGCATTGGCGACCGAGAGGGCGAACGCGAAGAGCAGCTGCGCGACGAGTAGTTCGACGAGCGTGTGCAGGAACGGCACGACGAGAAAAAATGCGACGGCCGAAGCGAAGCCCGTGTTCGAAGTCGCGCGCACGCCGATCCTGTCGACGAGTCGGCCGACCACCCCGAGCTGAAAGACGATGCTCATTGCGCCGAACGCGGCGAAGAAATAGCTCGTCTCGGTCGGTCCGAAGCCGGCGATCTGCGCGAGCACGAGCGCGAAGACGGCGAACCACGCATAGAGTCCGAGCGAATAGGCGAGTTTCTGGACGAGCACGGGCGAGACGCTCGGTTCGCGCAGCGCGATCGCGATCGCCTTGAAGTCGGACGCCTCGGTCTTCTCTCCGCGTGCCGCGACGTCTTCGGGAAGAAAGAAGATGGTCGCGAGCAGCGTCACGACTTGCAGGCCCGCGGCGAGTAAAAACGGCGTGCGATAACCGTAGTGCTGCAGCAGTACGCCGCCCATCGCGGGCCCGATCACGAGTCCGGCCGAGAACGACGCCCCCACGAACGCGAACGCGCGCGAACGTTCTGCCGGTGCGACACGATCGGCGACGTACGCCTGCGTCACGCTGATGTTGCCGCCGGAGATCCCCTCGACGATGCGGGCGACGAAGACCCAGGCGAGCGTCGGTGCGAACGCGAGGCCGGCCCAACCGATCGTCGCACCGATTTGCGAGATGATGAGAACGGCTTTGCGGCCGATGCGATCGCTGATGTTTCCCCACAGCGGGCCGCCGAGGAACTGGCAAAACGCGAAGACCGAGAAGAGCGCGCCGACGACGATCGTCGGCGCGTTGAAGTGCTTGACGTAGAACGGCAAGATCGGAATGAGGATGCTGAAGCCGAGGATGTCGATGAACGTGATGCCGAGGATCGGCAGCAGACGTGCGAACACGGGCTACGATCGTTTCGCGCGCGGTGCGGCGCCGATGCCGATCACGCGCGCGACGATCGCGTCGCGAATGCCCTCGGGCAACCGCGCGATCAGGAGCCGAACGCGTGCGTCGCCGCCGACGAGATACCGCGCGCGCGGGTAGGGCGCGAAGAGTCCGCGCTCGATCGCGCGCGCGACGAGTTCCGAGTCGATGCCGTTCGCGTCGATCCGCGCCGCGATCCGCGTCATGTTCGCGACCATCTCCGCATACGCGGTCTTGAGTTCTTCGGACGCTCCATCGAAAACGCGCTCGCTCGCCGCGGTGGAACGCGACCAGATCGGCGTCTTCACGCCACCGGGTTCGATGAGGACGACCTTGACGCCCGAGGGCCGCAACTCGACGCGCATCGAGTCGCTCGCGGCCTCCATGGCAAATTTTGACGAAGCATACGCCCCGACCAGCGGAGCGGCGAACTTCCCGCCGATCGAACTCACGTTGACGATGCGCCCGCGCGTCGCGCGCAAGAGCGGTAGGAACGTCTGAGCGATCGTCATCGGTGCGAAAAAGTTGATCTCGAATTGCCGGCGCAGTTCGTCGATCGAGAGCACTTCCAGCGGTCCCGCGATCGCCACGCCCGCGTTGTTGACGATGCCGCACAGCGACGTGCCGGAGTTCGCGACGGTATCGCGCGCGGACCCGATCGACTCGCGATCGGTAACTTCGACGTAGAGCGGCCGCACGCGCTCGCCGCCGTCGCGCACGAGCGCCTCCGCGTCCGCTTCCTTGCGCACGCCCGCGTAGACGACGATGCCGTGTCGAGCGAGGCGCAGTGCAGTCGCGCGTCCGATGCCGGTCGAGGCGCCGGTCAAGAAGACGCTGTCGCTCATCGAATCCCTCATCCTCGCGCGCAGCGGCGGTACGGAATCATCGCGATCGAGATATGCGTCATCACGATCTCGTCGTGTTGGTTGAGCGTCTCGTTGTCGAAGGTGACGATGCCCGAGGGTTTCTTCGCCATCTCGCGCTTCGACGCGACGCGCGTGCGGACGCGGAGCGTATCGGCGGGATAGACCGGCCGCAGCCAGCGCAGCTTGTCGACGCCGAGTCCGACGAGGCCCGATGCGGGGAACAGTCCGCTCGTCACCAGCGCCCGCATCGCGAGCGACGCGGTCTGCCAGCCGCTCACCGAGAGTTTGCCGAACATGCTCTCGGCCGCGGCCGCTTCATCGAGGTGGAACGCTTGTGGGTCGTAGGCTTGCGCGAACGCGAGCGCGGCCTCGCGCGAGACGTCGACGCTGCCGGTATCCGCCGTATCGCCGACGTTCCAATCCTCGAAGTACCGCGCATCCATACCCGCGCTTAGGTTGCCGCGCGCGTCGTGCCGGCCCTCCGGGCGTCGCCCGGCTAAACGGCCGGGTCGACGATCCTTGCGAGCGCGTCCAAACTCGCGTCGACGCTCGTGCCGCTCGTGTCGAGCCGGGCGTCTGCGAGCGCGTAGGCCGCTTCACGACCGGCGAGAATCGCGCGCAAGTCGTCCATGGCTTCGGCGTTGTCGCCCATCGGCCGCAGGTCGCCCTGAGCGATAACGCGCGCCATGTGTTCCTCGGGCAGCGCGCGCAGCCAGACGGTGAAGCACGTTCCACGCAGGCGTTCGAACGTCTCGTCTTCGCTCGCGATGCTGCCGCCCGTCGCGAGCACGAAGCGCTCGTGTTCATCCAGTATGCGGTCGAGACAGCGGCGTTCGAGCCGGCGAAATCCCGCCGCGCCGGAAATTGCGAAGATCTCGCCGAGGCCCAGACCGCTCTCGCGTTCGATCTCGCGGTCGAGCTCGATGAACGGCACGCCCCGGCGCTGCGCGAGGCCCGCGCCCAGCGTCGATTTCCCCGCGCCGCGCAAACCGATGAGCGCGATGCGTCCGCTACGCTTGCGGGCCCGGCCGTCTTCGGCCGATCCCTCGGGTTCCGAGCCCACGAGCGTCGCGAGCTCGACCCCGAGCGTTCGCGCGAGGCTTCGCAGCAAGAGGATCGACCCGTTGCCGCTGCCCGACTCGAGTTGGGCGAGAAAGCGCTCCGAAACGCCGGCGGCGATCGCGAGCCGCTTGCGGCTGAGTCCGATGCGGCCCCGGGCATCGCGCACCCGCGTCCCGAGATCGGCGAGAAAGGCTGCGTCGCCGTCCGCAGCCGATCCCCGATCGCTCTCACGTTTCATAAATGCAGTATAATGCATACAGAACGGGGAGCGGGAGAGTGCGAAATGCACTATATTGCAAATGTCGCTGCGATGTGGTGTAGTTAATGAATGATCGCGCTCGCTGAGGCTCCCGTCTCGTTCGATACGCATCCGTCGCGCTATCGGCACTGGCATCTCGGCGTCGAAGGCGAGATCGCGACCCTTTCCCTCGACGTCGCCGAGGACGGCGGCATCCGGCCGGGCTACGCGCTCAAACTCAACTCGTACGACCTCGGCGTCGACATCGAATTGCACGACGCGCTGCAGCGGATACGGTTCGAACATCCCGGCGTCAAGACGGTCGTCATTACGAGCGCGCGCGACCGGATCTTCTGTTCCGGCGCGAACATCTTCATGCTCGGCCTCTCGTCGCACGCGTGGAAAGTAAACTTCTGTAAGTTTACCAACGAGACGCGCAACGGCATGGAGGATTCGAGCCGGTATTCCGGTCTGAAGTTTCTCGCCGCGTGCAACGGCACGACGGCCGGCGGCGGGTACGAACTCGCGCTCGCCTGCGACGAGATCGTGCTGGTCGACGACCGTTCGAGCGCCGTGAGTTTGCCCGAAGTGCCGCTCCTCGGCGTGCTGCCCGGAACCGGCGGCCTCACCCGCATCACGGATAAACGTGGGGTGCGGCGCGACCGCGCCGACGTCTTCTGCACGACGAGCGAAGGCGTCCGCGCGGTCCGAGCCAAAGAGTGGCGGCTCGTCGACGGCTCGGCGAAGCCGCAAGAATTTCGAGCGTATGTCGCGCGGCGCGCAGCCGAGCTCGCACGCTCGAGCGATCGTCCCGCGAACGCGACGGGCGTCGAACTCACGCCGCTGCACGTGTCGGTCGAGGCCGATGCCTACCGCTACGAATACGTCGAAGTCGCGATCGACCACAGCGCGCGCACGGCGACGATCGCGATCTCCGCGCCGTCTGCGGACGGACCGGCGGACGTCGACGCCATCGTGACCGCGGGCGCCGCGTGGTATCCGCTGCAGATGGCGCGCGAGCTCGACGACGCGATCTTGCGTTTGCGGACGAACGAACGCGAGATCGGCATGTGGCTGCTGCGCACCTCGGGCGACGCGCGAAACGTGCTCGACCTCGATGCCGTCCTGCTCGCCCACCGCGACCACTGGTTCGTGCGCGAGACGATCGGCATGCTGCGGCGCACGCTCGCCCGGCTCGACGTGTCGTCGCGTTCGCTTTTCGCGCTCGTCGACCGCGGTTCGTGCTTCGTGGGAACGCTGCTCGAACTCGCGCTCGCGGCCGACCGCACGTACGTGCTCGCCGAAGACGACGAGACCGCACCGCGGGTCGCGTTCTCTCGGGCAAATTTTGGTCTGTACCCCGAAGTCAACGGGCGGTCGCGTTTGGCGACGCGGTTCTGCGACGACGCCGCGAGCGTCGCCGCGTGCGAGCGCGAAACCGGTACGCCGCTCGGCTGGCGGCGCGCGGACGAACTCGGGATCGTCACCGTCGCGCCCGACGCGCTCGATTGGGACGACGAATTGCGCATCGCGATCGAGGAACGCGCGAGCCTCTCGCCCGACGCGATGACCGGGCTGGAAGCGAACCTGCGCTTTCCGCAGGCCGAGACGATGGAGACGCGCATCTTCGGGCGTCTCTCCGCTTGGCAGAATTGGATCTTCATACGCCCGAGCGCGACGGGCGCGTCGGGCGCACTCAAGGTTTTCGGAACCGGCACCAAAGCCGAATTCGATCGGGAGCGCGTTTGATGAACATTACCTACGACGACCGGATTCCCAACAACATCGGGCTCGCGGAGAACAAGTCGCTGCAGCGCGCGCTGGAGCACTGGCAGCCGGAGTTCCTCGACTGGTGGCGCGAGATGGGCCCCGAGGATTCGAGCGAGCACGACATCTATCTGCGGACCGCGGTCAGCGTCGAGCGCGGCGGATGGGCAAATTTCGATTACGTGCGGATGCCCGACTACCGTTGGGGCATCTTCCTCAATCCCGCGATTCCCGATCGAAAGATCGGCTTCGGCGCGCATAGAGGCGAGCCGGTATGGCAGAGCGTTCCGGGCGAGTACCGCAGCACGCTGCGGCGCATCATCGTCACCCAGGGCGATACGGAGCCGGCATCGGTCGAGCAGCAACGGCACCTCGGCCGCACCGCGCCGTCGCTCTACGATCTGCGCAACTTGTATCAGGTCAACGTCGAGGAAGGCCGCCATCTCTGGGCGATGGTGTACCTGCTGCACGCGTACTTCGGCCGCGACGGACGGGAAGAGTCCGAAGAGCTGCTCTCGCGTCGCTCGGGCGATCGCGACAATCCGCGCATCCTCGGCGCCTTCAACGAACGCACGCCCGACTGGCTCTCGTTCTTCATGTTTACGTTCTTCACCGATCGCGACGGCAAGTTCCAGCTCGCCGCGCTCGCCGAGTCGGCTTTCGATCCGCTCGCGCGCACGACGCGCTTCATGCTCACCGAAGAAGCACACCACATGTTCGTGGGCGAGAGCGGCGTCTCGCGGGTCGTGCAGCGCACGGCCGAAGTGATGGCGCGCGAGAAGACGGACGATCCGGACAGACTGCGCGCGTTGGGAGTCATCGATCTGCCGACGGTGCAGCGCTACCTGAACTTTCACTACAGCGTGACGCTCGATCTTTTCGGCGCGGACGTGTCGTCCAACGCGGCGACCTTCTACTCGTCGGGCATCAAGGGCCGGTACGAGGAGATGAAGCTCGACGACGATCACGTGCTCGACGGCCGCTCGTACGCGGTGACCGAAACCGCGAACGGCAAGCTCGTCACGCGCGAGGTTCCACTGCTCAACGCGCTCAACGAGAAACTGCGCGACGATTACATCGAGGATACGCTCGCGGGAGTCGGCCGCTGGAATCGCGCGATCGCGCGCGCGGGCGCGACGTTCGAACTCGTCGTGCCGCACAAAGCCTTCAACCGGCGCATCGGCTCGCTCTCGGAAATCCGCGTCGATCCCGCGGGCAACCCGATGAGCGAAACGGAGTTCGCCGCAAACGAAGCGCGCTGGCTGCCGACGCGCGAGGATCGCGACTACGTCGCTTCGCTCATGCGGCCCGTGCGCGAGCCGGGCACGTTCGCGAGCTGGATCGCGCCGCCGGCGAAGGGCATCAAAGAGCAGCCCGTCGACTTCGAGTACGTGCGCTTCAAGTGAGCTACAACGCCGCGCACGATCTGCTCTCGCGAAATCTCGAGGCCGACCGCGGCGGCAAGATCGCGTTCGTCGACGACGCGGGGTCCTACACGTATGCGGACGTAACGCGACGTGCGGCGCGATTCGCACGTGCGGTGCGAGAACTCGGCATCGAACCCGAACAACGCCTGCTGCTCTGCCTCACCGACGGCATCGACTTCCCGACGGCGTTTCTCGGCAGCATCCTCGCCGGCGTCGTCCCCGTTGCGGTCAATACGATGTTGACAACTAGTGACTACGCCTACATGCTCGCGGATTCACGCGCGCGGGCGCTCGTCGTCTCGGCGGATCTCGCGCACGTCTTCGTGCCGATCGTTCGCGAATGCCCGGCGCTGCGGCAGACCGTCGTCTCCGGCGCGCGCTCCGAGTCGGCGGCCATCCCGGGTAGCGTCGCGTTCGAAACGCTGCTCGCGAACGGTCCCGACACGTTTTCGCCCGAGCCGACGTCGGCCGACGAAGCGTGCTTTTGGCTCTATTCGTCGGGCTCGACGGGCAAGCCGAAGGGCACGGTGCACGCGCACGCGAGCCTCGTGCAGACCGCGGAACGCTATGCGGGGCCGACGCTCGGCCTGACGCCGGACGACGTGAGTTTCTCGGCCGCGAAACTGTTCTTCGCGTACGGGCTCGGCAACGCGCTGACGTTTCCGATGTGGTCGGGGGGCACGAGCGTGCTCATGGCGCAGCGCGCCACGCCCGCAGCGGTCTTCGAACGCTTACGCGCGCATCGGGTCACGGCGTTCTACGGCGTGCCGACGCTCTACGCGGCGATGCTCGCGAGTGCGGACGGCGAGAGCGCGAGCGACCTCACGCTACGCCGTTGCGCGTCGGCGGGCGAGGCGCTCCCCGCCGAGATCGGGCGGCGCTTCAAAGCGCGTTTCGGCGTCGACATCCTCGACGGCATCGGCTCGACCGAGATGCTGCACATCTTTTTGAGCAACCGTCCGGGCGACGTGCGGTACGGCACGACGGGCCGTCCGGTCGACGGCTACGAGCTGCGCATCGTCGGCGACGACGGCTGCACGCTGCCCGACGGCGAAATTGGCGATCTGCAAGTCTGCGGGAGCACGAGCGCGCTCTATTATTGGAATCAGCGCGAGC
>CAZZUZ010000007.1:0-22190 GCA_964657315.1 Vulcanimicrobiota bacterium | reverse complement strand
CGACGCGACGTCGTTTGCGAGAATCGTATCGCCGAAGCGCAGCCCGGCGCGATCGGCGATGCCGCCCGCCTCGACGCCCGTGACGAGCATGCCGGCACGCGTCGGCAGCAGCGCGACGCCGAGCGTGCGCGCGGAACTGCCGTTCGCGAATGCGATCGCGGCATCGCTCGGCACGGCGAACGCGAGGCCGCGCGCGACCATGGCGTTGATGCCGATGACGCGGCCCCACGCGTCCGCGAGCGGTCCGCCGGAGTTGCCGGGTGCGAGTCTCACATCAACCATAACCCACCGCGAGTTGCACCTCTGCACGAGACCGGCGGTGACGAGGCCTTGCAGCCCGTGCGGATTGCCGACCGCGACGGCGAGTTCGCCCGGCACGACGGTCTTCGACGACCGTACGGTCGCGGCGACGAGTCCGGTCGCGTCTTCGACACGTAACGCCGCGAGATCGCGCGCGTCGTCGCGCCGGACGGTCTCGGCCCGCTGCGTCCGCCCGTCTTCCCATTCGACGACCGCCGACGTGCCGCGCACGACGTGTGCGTTGCTCAGGATCGTGCCGTCGGCATTCCAGACGATGCCCGCGCCGTAGCCGCGGCCGCGCGCGTCGTGCACGCGTACCGTCGATGCACGCAGTGCGGCCGAAATTTCGGCGAAGTCACCACTACTTGTCATGGGGCCGTTCTCCGAGCGTGACGTCGAGGTCGCAGGTCTGGCCGGCGCGCAGGATCTTCACGCCGCATGCGTGGCCCGCGCCTTTGGTGAGCAGCGCGCGCTGCACGTCGTCGGAGTCTTCCACCGCTTCGCCGCCGATGGCGAGCAGCACGTCGCCGATGAGCAGGCCGCCGCGATCGGCCGGGCCGCTCGGCGCGACGTCGACGATGATGGCGCCCGCGCGCTGCGCGATGCCGTGCGTCTGCCGTAAGGCGTCGGGCAGGCGCACCGCTTGCATCGCGACGCCGAGATAGCCGCGCGTGACGCGACCGCGTAACGCGAGCTCGCCCGCGACGCGTTCGAGCGTGACGAGCGGCAGCGTCACCGCGTGGCGGCGCGAGAGGCCCCACGTATTCATGCCGACGACTTCGCCGCGCACGTTGACGAGCGGTCCGCCCGAGAACGCCGCGTAGACGCTGAGGTCGGGACGGATGAAGCGTTCGACGCTTCCTCCGCGCCACGTGCGCCACGCGCCGTCGAGCGAACTCACGATGCCGAAGCTCGCGCCGATCGCATCGTCTTCGTCGCGTGCGAGCGCGAGTACGAGGTTGCCGACCGCGAGATCGTCCGCACGCACGCGCGGCGCGGGCCGTAGCGACGACTCGGTGCGCAGCAGCGCGATGTCGGTCGCTTCGTCGCGGCCGACGAGCGTCGCGCGGCCCTGCGTGCCGCCGAGCAGCAACTCGATGTCATCCTCGCGGTCGATCGCGTGCGCGACCGTGACGACGTGGTGCTCGTCCCAGGCGATGCCGCTGGCATCGCGGCGCGGATGCGCGTCGACGTACGCGACCGAAGCTGCGTTCGCGGCGACGGCCGCAGCGAGATCGGTAGAGAGCGCGCCGAGGGCGCTGGCAGAGGCGTTCATGCCCGTAGTATGCGCTTCCACCGCCCGCGCGTACATCGGCGGAACGGCTAGGTGCCGCCGGGTCGCTACTGCAGTAGCAGGAGTTTGCCCGTGGTTCTGCGGGCCTCGAGGTCTTCGTGAGCGCGTTTGGCGTCGGCTAGCGGGTAGGTGTGTTCGACGCGCAGGGAGAGCGTGCCGTCGATGACGGAGTCGAAGAGTTCGCCCGCCCGCATGGTGAGTTCTTCGCGGGTCGCGACGTAGTTCACGAGCGTCGGCCGGGTCGCGAAGAGCGAGCCTTTTTGGTTCAGCACTTGAATATCGAATGGCGGTACGGGGCCGCTCGACGCGCCGAAGAGCACGAAGTAGCCACGCGGGCGCAGCGCGTCCAGACTTTTCTCCCACGTCGTGAGCCCGACCGAATCGTAGACGACGTGGGCGCCGATGCCTTGCGTTTCTTCGCGGACGATCGTCGCGAAGTCGTCCTTCGTGTAGTCGATCGTGAGATCGGCGCCCGCGCGTTTGGAAAGCGTGGCCTTTTCCTCGGTCGACACGGTGGTGATCACGGTCGCGCCCTTGGCCTTGAGCAACTGCGTGAGCAGCAGACCGACGCCGCCGGCTCCGGCATGCACGAGTACGGTCTGTCCGCTCTGCACCGGAAAGGTGCTGTTGCACAAATAGTGCGCGGTCATGCCCTGCAGCATGAGCGCCGCCGCGTCGCGCAGTTCCACGCCCTCGGGCACGCAGACGAGCCGGTCGGCCGGCACCGTCGCATAGTCCGCATACGCGCCGAGCACGCCCGCGTATGCGACCCGATCGCCGATCGCAACCGCGGTCACGCCGTCGGCCACGGCCGCGACGACGCCCGCGCCTTCTTGGCCGACGACGAGCGGAAAATGCGGCGCTTTATACGTGCCCTTGCGAAAGTAGACGTCGATGAAGTTGATTCCGGTCGCTTCCAGCCGCACCAGCGCTTCGCCGGGGCCGGGAGCGGGCGTCGGAATGTCGCGCAGGACGAGGACTTCCGGGCCGCCGTTGTGGTCGATCGCGATCGCTTTCATGCAACCGAGAACGTACCCCGCTTACGAAGGTTTGCGCAGGTACGTATCGATCGCGGCGGCGGGCTGCGGCCGCGAGAAATAGTATCCTTGGAGATGCGAGCATCCGTAGGAGAGCAGTAGCGCGGCTTGTTCCGCGGTTTCGACGCCTTCGGCGACGACGCGCAACTTGAGGTTCTTCGCGACGGCGATGATCGCGCGCACGATGGCTTGATCCGCATCGTCTTCGACGATCGCGGTCACGAACGAGCGGTCGAGTTTGAGCGTATCGACGGGCAGACGCTTGAGATAGCCGAGCGACGAGTAGCCGGTGCCGAAATCGTCGATCGAGAGCTGAACGCCGAGGTTGGCGAGTTCGCGCACGTTGCGCTCGCCCGCGTCTTCGCTGATGTACGCGCTTTCGGTGATCTCGAGTTGGAGCTGATCGGGCTGCAGGCCGCTCGCAACGAGCGTACGCGCGACGCGGCCCGCGAAGTCGGCTTCGCGGAATTGGCGCGCCGAGATGTTGACGCACATCGTGACCCTCGGATAATCGTGCACGAGCGTCGCCGCGTAGCGGCACGCTTCTTCGAGGACGTAACTGCCGAGCCGGACGATGAGCCCGGTCTCTTCCGCCAGCGGGATAAATTCGACGGGTGAAATCGGTTTGCCGTTTTCGGTCCAGCGCGCGAGCGCTTCGAGCGCGGCAACCTCGCCCGTCACGGCGTCGATGATCGGCTGGTAGTAGACTTCGATGGCGTTGCGATCGAGCGCGGAGCGCAGCGCGCGTTCGAGTTCGGCGTGCTGCAGCGTCTTGGCGAGCAGTGCCGCCGAGTGTGCCTCGACCGAATTGCCGCCGGCGGCTTTGGCCGCGTACATCGCGGTGTCGGCCGAGCGCAGGAGTTCGTCGGGCGTATCGCCGTCCACGGGATAGAAAGCCACGCCGATGCTCGCGGTCGCGACGATGAACGTATCCTCGTATGGCAACGGCTCGCTAATGGTTCCGAGCATCTCGTTTGCGACCGCGAGGCCTTCGCTGCGATCGTGGAGCGATTCCACGATGACGATGAACTCGTCGCCGCCCGGACGTCCGATCGTCACGCGCGGATCTCTGCGCGCCGAGAGCCGCAGCGCGAGTTCGCGCAGGAGCCGGTCGCCCGCCGCGTGCGCGATCGTGTCGTTGATCGTTTTGAAGCGGTCGAGGTCGACGAAGAAGACCGCGGCCATGGCGCCCGTTTCGCGGGCGTGTTCGATCGCTTCGTTGAGGCGGTGGGTCAGCAACGCGCGATTGGGCAGGCCGGTGAGCGAATCGTGTTCGGCCATCTCGCGCAGGCGCTCCTCGGCGCGCTTGCGGTCGGTGATGTCGAGGACGGCGCCGATGCCGCGCTGCGGTTCGTCTTCGCCGTCGCGGTAGAAGAATTGGCCGCGCTCGAATACGACGCGCTCGACGCCGTCGCGGCGGACGATGCGATGCTCGGTCGTGTACGGCGTACGCATCTTGCGCGCGCGCGCGACCTCGGCGGCGACGCGCGCCTTGTCTTCGGGGTGATCGAACTCGTAGAGCTTGCGCGGACGTTCGCGCGCCGGGTCGACGCCGAGGATGCGAAAGAGTTCGGCAGACCAGCGCGTTTCGTCGCGTTCGAAGTCGATGTCGAAGCTGCCGAGGTGCGCGAGTTCTTGCGCCTCGGCGAGCGCGGCGCGGCTCTCGGAAAGCGCGCGCGACACCGCCAGACGCGCGGTCGCGTCGGTCGCGATGACGATGCGGCCGGGCGTGCCGTGATAGTCGATCGTTTGCGACATGACGTCGGCGTAAAAGATCGTGCCGTCGGCTTTGCGATGGCGCCAGAGGGTCGGCGTACGCGGCGCTTCGGCGTCGAGCGAATGGACGAATTCGAAATGCAGCCGGCGGTCTTGCGCGGGCCGGATCTCGCTCGTCGTCATCTCGAGGAATTGTTCGCGCGTGAAGCCGTAGACTTGGCACGCCGCGTCGTTGACGTCGAGAAACCGGAGGCTCGCGAGTTCGAACACCCACATCGGCTGGGGGTGCCGTAAGAAGAGTTCCCGGTAACCGTCGTAGTGCTGTGGTGCGAACATCCGTATCTGCGCGAACACGTGGTCGCGAGACGTTTCGTACGAACACCTCGCTTAGTACGTATCGTCACGATTCTGCGAAATCTGCGAAATTCGTGTCGCAAAGCTCTTGACGTCCCTCGTTATTGTGGTATTGTACTAGTACGTTAGTACAACAGTACGACGGTATGAGCGTCGCCGAGAACGCCTCGGCTGAGGAGCCCGCAACCATGGATAACAGCCGCATCGTCGTCCCGACCCCGCGCGACAACAACGAGCCCGCGCGCCGCAGCCATCACGTGATCCCGACCCCCCGCAACAACGGCGTCTTCCCGGGTTGGGGCGTGCGCTTCTAAAAGAAGCCTGCAGACCGTGCCCGCGATTTACACCATCGACCCGCGCAGCGGAGTGCCCATCTATTTGCAGCTGATCGAGCAGATCAAGCGGGCAGTCGCGATGGGGACGCTCGGCGCGTCGGAGCAGCTTCCCACCGTCAAAGCGCTCGCCATCGATCTGACCGTCAACCCGAACACCGTGGCGCGCGCCTATCGCGAGCTCGAGCGGGACGGCGTCATCGAGACGAGCCCGGGCCGCGGATCGTTCGTCCGCGCCGACGACGGGACGAAGCGTTCGCAAAACGCGGCGGCCGACGTCGCGAGCGGCGAGATCTCCGAAGCGGTGCGCCAAGCGCGCGCGCTCGGCCTCGACCGCAACGCCGTCGCGGCGCTGGTCGAGGGCGCCCTCAATCGCTGGTTCGGATCCGGAGAGCAAAAATGAACATTTCGATCGATCACCTCACGAAACACTACGGCGCGTATCGCGCCGTCGACGACGTCTCCATCGCCGTGCCCGAAGGCTCGGTGACGGGGCTCCTCGGACCCAACGGCGCCGGCAAATCGACGACGTTCAAATGTCTGCTCGGCCTCGCGCGGCCGACCGCGGGCACGATCGCGGTCGGCGGCGCGCCGCTGCGTGCGGAGACCTTCGAGACGCTCGCCTACGTCCCGGAGCGCAGCGCCCTCATGGAGTGGCTGACCGTCGGCGACCATCTCGAGATCGTCCGGCGCACGAACGCGCGCTTCGATCTCAAGCGCGCGACCGAACTCGCCGCGACGTTCAAACTCGACTCGCGCAAAAAAGTCGGACGGCTCTCGAAGGGTCAGCAGACGGCGGTCGCGTTGGCGCTGGCGTTCGCGATCCGGCCGACGACGCTCGTCCTCGACGAACCGGCGAGCGGCCTCGATCCGATCTTTCAGCGCGTGGTGCTCGACTTGATTCTCGACGCCTCCGCGAGCGGCGCGACGGTGCTGTTTTCCTCGCACCAGATCGGTCAGGTCGAGCGCGCGGTCGACCGCGTGGCGATTCTCGCTAATGGCAAAGTCGTGCTATCTGGAAACGTCGACGACCTCAAGGGTTCGGAAAAGGTCGTCGAAGCGATCTTTCCGGGTGAGGCACCGCAGCTCTACGAACTCGCGAACGACGCACGCGTGCGCCGAATCGTTCATACGGGGCGCATCCTGCGCGTCTACGCGCGCACCGATCCACAAGGCATCGCACGCATGCTCGAAGCGTACGCGCCGAAGACGGTCGACATCCTGGATCTCGGGCTGGAAGACATTTTCCTCGGCGTGGTCGGCGGCGTCCCGGACGCGGCCGCGATCGGAGTTGGTTAGATGGTGTATCTAGAGTATCTGCGCGCGCGGCGCGTGTTCGTGTGGTTCGCGGCGATCCTCATCGCGCTCGCGGCGTTCATGAGTTTCGGGGCGCTCCTCGGGAACAACGTGAACTTCGACGCTACCGATGCGAGCGGTTCGGGATCGAGTTCGGTTCACGTGCACGGTCTCAACTCGCTCGGGATCATCAAGGTTTCGATCGACGCGCTCGCGGGCATCGGTGCGTTCTTTGCGATCGCGATGGCGATCGCGCTCGCCGGCAGTCTCAATCGCGACACGCAGAACGCCCACTTTCTATTCGTGCGGCCCATCTCGCGGGATCGCATGGCGTTGCTAACGATCGGCGTCGACCTTGCGGCGATCGTCATCGCGCAAATCTTCGCATTCGCGATCGCCGTCCTCACGTCGCTCGCGACGCTGCGCAGCCACGCCCAGCTCGTCTGGAACGCCGATACGTTCGGCGTCTTTCTCCTCGGCCTCGGCACCGCGACGATGTGGTACGGGATGCTGCAGCTCTTCAGCTCGTGGGCCGTGCGGCGCGCCGGTGCGTTCGTCGGCGTGGGCACCGCCGTGTTCGCGCTGTCGCCCGCGCTCGCCAAGGCGACGTTTCTCGGCCCGCTGCACTATCTGTTCGAATACATCCTGTTCATCGATCCGCTCGCATACTTCACGTCGGTGACGCTCGGCGACGCGGGCGCCGTCTCGTTCAACTCGATCGTATCGCTCGACTCGTCCATCCGGCTGCTGCTGGTTTGGATCCTCGCCGCCGTCGCGCTCGCGATAGCGACGTTCAATTGGAAGCGCGTGCAGATCTGATGGCCGCGCCGCTGAAGATCTTCGGCACCGCCTTCGCGCTGACGCTCGGAGCCTGGCGGCTGCAGCTGCGCGTCGATCTCGACGAGATCACGGACGACGCCGCCGCTTCTCTCGACGAAGCGTACGGCGCCCCCGATCCGCGTTCGCCGGTTACGGCGTCGACGATCCCGCGGGGTGTGGCGGCCCGCTTTCGGTAGCCGTCGGACCATAGCGTAGACGCGTTCCGAGCGAACGGTCGGGATTACTTCACCACGAAGCTGCTGGGCAACGCGGAGCCGACGTATTTCCATGCGCCGTTGCGCACGGTGTAGAAATAGCTTTGCGGGTTGAGCGGATCGCCGGCGTTGGTGAATTGGAACTCGCCCGCGACGGTGTCGAAGGTCGGCTCGGCGTTGAACGCGCGCAGCACGGCGACGCGGTCTTGCGCGTTGGTGCGGCGTACGATGGAGATGATGATCTGCGCGGCGGCGTAACCGAACGTCGCGAGCGGCGTCATCGGGCCGTAGACGCGCTCGAAGTCGTTGCGGATGCGGAACGCGCCGGGCGCGATCTGCAGCGGCGGCATGGACGTCGAGATCGTGAGGCCTTCGACGTCTTTGCCGTACTTCGCGATCGTCGTCGCGTCGAAGAAGCCTTGCGACGCGAAGAGCGGTCCCGTGAAGCCGCCGGCTCGCAGCAGCGGCACGATCGGACCCATGTCCTTGGTGATTCCGGCGAGATAGATGACGTCGGGACTTTTTGAGAGCGCTTCTTTGGCGACGTCGGCGAACTTCGGCTTCTCCCACGGAAAGAGCAGCGCCGTGCTCTTGATCTTCGTGGCGCCGAGTTCGGCCACGAAGCCTTGCGCGACGTCGGCGCCGTAGTCGCCGTCCTGCGTGAGCGTGACGACCGACGCGGGCTTGACTTGCGCCGCGATGTAGCGCGCGCCGAGTTCGCCTTCCATGGAGTCTTTGGTCGTCAGGCGCAGCAAGTCGTTGTAGCCGTGCTGCGTGAGGCGTTCGTAGGTCGACACCGGACATACCACGGGCATGCCCGCGCGCGAGTAGGCGTCCATCGCGGCTTCGGTGATGCGGCCGCTGAGGTGCCCGACCACGGCGAAGATCGTCGAATCGTCGTTCGCGAAGCCGGCCTCCTGAATGCCCGTCGCGAGCAGATTTTGGTCATCGAAGGTGCGCATCGCGTACGCGCGATCGAGCGGGCCGCGCAGCTTGTTCGCGTCGTCGGTCGCGGCGCGCACGCCGTTGGCGATCTGCTCGCCGAGTTTGATGTCGTCTCCGGTGAAGGGCGCCATGACGCCGATCGTTGCGAGCCCGCTGATGGGCGGATTATACGGCGACGCTTTGACGATCGCCGGAAACGCGGTGATGGCGCCCGCGGCACCGGCGGTGCGCAGAAAACCTTTGCGCGTACTCAATTCTGGACCGCCATTCCCGCGAACGCGAAGCAGAGAAAAGCGATCGAGAAGACCATGTTGCTCACGAAGACCCGTTCGTTCAGCACGAACACATTTGCTGCACGATCGAACTGGGAATTCTCATAGAATGCGAGTCCGAACGGCAAAAGCGCGCCGAGGTAATACACCGGGGCAACCCCTTCGAGCGCGCCCGCCCACGCGAGCACCGCGCACAGCGCGACGTGCATCATCAGCGGAATGCGCCGGCCGCTCTTGCCGCCGAAGCGCGCGGGCAGCGAGTGGATGTTCTGCTCGACGTCGACGTCGCGATCCATCAGGGCGTAGATGATGTCGAAGCCCGCGACCCAGATGGTCACGCCGATGAAGAGCAGCACGGCCGACGCGTCGATCTTGCCCGTGACGCCGACGTACGCTCCGAGCGGAGCGAGACCGTCGACGGCTCCCAGGACGAAGTGCGTGCCCCAGGTGAAGCGTTTGCAGAACGGATAGAGCAGAATGCCGAAGGCGGCGAGCGGCAGCAGCCGCACGCAGAGCGGATTGAGCGCGGCGGCCGCGATGAAGAGCAGGACGATGCCGCCGATGGCCGTGCCGAGCATCACGCCCGGTTCGATCTCGCCCGTGGCGAGCGCGCGGCGCGCGGTGCGCGGATTGCTTTTGTCGATGTCGCGGTCGAAATAGCGATTTGCTGCCATCGCGGCCGTCCGCGCGCCGAGCACGGCGAGCGTGATCCACACGAGCGACGCGAGCGGCGGGATGCCGTGGTGGTCGCGTGCGCCGAAGATCGCTCCGACGTACGCGAACGGGAGCGCGAACAGGGTGTGTGCGGGACGGATCTCCCGCACGATCACCTGTGCGACGCCCAGCGGCGACGTGATTCGATTGACGCTCATCATCAGGAACCTTCGAGTTGAGGGGCCGGAACGCCGTTCGCGCGCAGGGCGCTTCCGTCGACGGAACCGCGCTCGAGCGGCGCCGAAGCCAGCAGCCGCCGCAGCGCCGACTCGCCCTGACCGGAATAGGCGTCGCCGGCACCCGTGGGTATGCGAATCCCGAACTCGCTCCATCGTTTGCTCACGCGATCGCGCGTGGCCGCGTCCATCGCGAGGTCGGGAGGCCAGACCCGGGCGTAGCCTTCGTCGGCGCCCTTGCGCGTGGCGTCGATGCCGAGTTTGTGGCCGAGCGAGACCAGATACGACCCCGAGTGATCGAGGTCGTCGACGGGCCCGGGCATCACGACGAGGTCGCGCGACGCATCGACGTTGTTGAGCGCGTACCATACGACGGCACGCGGATCGTGGACGTCGACGTCGTCGTCTACGACGAGCAGGCAACGCGTGAGCATCATCATGTGCCCGAGACCCCAAAGCGCGTTCATGACCTTTTTCGCCTGGCCCGGATACGACTTCTTGATCGAGACGATGCAGAGATTGTGGAAGCCGCCCTCGACCGGCAAGTTATAGTCAACGATCTCCGGCACGACCATTTGCAGCAGGGGCAGGAAGATGCGTTCGGTGGTCTTGCCGAGCCACGCGTCCTCCATCGGCGGCTTGCCTACGACGGTCGCGGCGTAGATCGGATCGTGGCGACGCGTGACGCACTGCACGTGAAACGTCGGAAAGTAATCTGCTAAACTATAGACGCCCGTGTGATCGCCGAACGGACCCTCGACGCGCAAGTCTTCGTTGTCGACGTAGCCTTCGAGCACGAACTCCGCATCGGCCGGCACTTTGAGATCGACCGTCTTGCACTGCACCATCCGCACTTGCCGGCCGCGCAGAAATCCCGCGAGCGAGATCTCGTCGACGATCGGCGGCAGCGGCGCCGTCGCGGCGTACGTGATCGCGGGATCCGCACCGATGACGACCGCGACCGGAATGCGCGCGCCCCATTTCTTCGCGTGCGCGCGGCCCTGTTTGTGCTTCTGCCAATGCATGCCCATCGTGGTCTTGCCGTAGCGCTGCATGCGGTACATGCCGACGTTTTGCGGGCCGCCGTCGGGGCTTTTCGTGAATACCAGCGGCAGCGTCACGAACGGGCCGCCGTCGAGCGGCCACGTCGTGAGCACCGGGATTTTGGTGAGATCGACGTCGTGCTCGACGACTTCCTGTACGGGCGCGTCGGTCACCGTTTTCGGAATCGCGAATGCAGCGGAACCGAGCGAGAACAGCTTCGCGATCCGGCCGTCGAGCGTTTTGGGCACGTTGAGCTGCACGGAGTTGCGCACGCGCTGCTCGAGATCGGCGAGCGAGCGCGCACCGAACGCGAGCGCCGTGCGGCGTTCGGTGCCGAATTGATTGGTGAGCACCGGGAAGTCGGAGCCCGCGACGTTGGTGAAGAGGAGCGCGGGACCCCCGGCTTTGACGACCCGGTCCGTTATTTCGGAAATTTCCAGATAGGGGTCGACGCGCGCGCCGATTTCGGTGAGCTCACCCGCTCGCTTGAGCGCGGCGACGAACTCGCCGAGAGAGTCGAAGGCCATAGTATATGCTTCGACGCCGGGCGCACGTCCGCCGTCCGAGGCGGTTTTACTACTTCCGTCCGGTGACGAAGTCGGGCGCGTGGTCGTAACGCGAGAGAGCACGGGAGACTGCGGCCGAAGCCGGCTGACGCGCACCTTGCGGCTTCATGTATGCCATGCGCTGTGCGCGGGCGCCGTACGGGTCCGCCACGATGCGATAATCGAATGCCATCGTGCTGCGCCCGCCCTTGCTTTCGCGAACGTCGAATCCGGCCGGCGTACGGTGCGTGACGTACAACACGTTGCTATCGCCCTGCGGAGTCGTGAAGACCAGATACGGTTTTACCGTCGAGATGCTGCGCGAGAATACCGGATCGAGGCTGACGTGTGCGAAGCCGTTGACGAGCTGCGCTTCGCCTGCGTCTTCCATCGTCGGCGATGCGGCACGCGCTGAGTAACTCGTTGCTACACGGCCGTCGCTCGTCTTTTGTTCGGATGACAGTTGCCCCGCGCACGTCGTGGTCTGCACGCCGCAGCCCGTAAAGACGTTGCCGCCGACGTAAATGTCGCCGTACGTGTGCACGTCTACACCATTTGCGTCCGCGACCGCGGCGCTCGTCGACACCGAAGGCGTCGAGATTTGGAAACTCGTGTAGTAGATGTTACTGACTTTGACGTACCCATCGAAGAGGTCGGTGCCCGAAGATGTCGCGTATGCGGCGAGCGCGGGAAGCGAGCCGGTCTGGCCCAAGTTGGATGACTTCGCAGAACCGCTCATCGCTACGACGCCGATACCCGTCTGACTCGAACCGACCACGCCGTTTGCGGGACCCGAGTATCCGTCGACTCCGTCGCCGTCGCTTTCGCCGAGCGCGATCACCGCGGGGCTCGCGCCGAACGCTTCCGCACCCACCCCATAGCCCGTCGTCGAAACGCCGGCGACGCCGATACCGAACGTCGTGCTGCTCGCCGCGTTGTATTCGCCAAGTACGCCGAACGGAATCTTGATCGACGTATTGGGCGAGCCCGCGACTTCACCCTGAAGCGCGCTCGACGTACTGGAATTTTGCAAGAACGTCGTGGCTCCGAGCGAGCCGGTCGATTGGCTGACGCTCAACCGGTGGACGGTCGCGGCACCTGCGGTAGCGATGCTCGCGGCGCCGGCGAACGCGATGACGGCGGCGCGGCGCGAAAAGAGAGCTGCACGAGAAGACATGAATGCTCCTTAGCTGATTTTGAAGTGCACGTCACGTTTGTCGTTCGTGCGAGCGCTCCTCGATTCGGATGTGTGACAGATTTTCTGTGACGATCCGGACGCCGACCGGCACCGCAACCGCGCCGGACGCCGCGCGAAGGCTTGCGGCTCGACTTCGAAGCAATCTCCGGGGCATCATGCAATTCTTTGGCATCGCCCGCCGCAAGACGGAATCGTTCACCGAAGCTCAGTTCGCCGAACTCTTGGACGTCGAGGCCGCGCGCGTCCGCGAACTGTACGCGGAAGGTTCGGTGCGCGCCGCATATAGTCGCGGCGACGTTCTCGGCGCGGTGCTGTTGCTCGAGGCCGAAAACGAAGAAGCGGCTAGACGAATCGTCGATTCGCTGCCGCTTCTCCAGCGCGGGATGCTCGAGATGCAGATCATCCCCGTGAAGGGATACCGCGGTTTCTCCTAGCCGCTAGCGAACCGTCGCCGCAAGCGGTGCGGCGCGACGTCGCAGGCGCATCGCGTAGCCGATCATGCCGATGCCGGCGACGATCGCATAGGCTGCGAAGATGTAGATCTGCACGACGAGTGCGAGGATCGGCGCGAAGAGCAGCAGCGCCCCGACGACGACCGTCAAGACGCCGAGTGCGATGAGCATCGTCTCGCGGCCGGCGTTGTGGTGCATACGCACGCCCGCCGCGATCTCGAGGCCGCCGGCAAGAATTGCCCAGACGGCGATGAGCGTTCCGAGCGCGGCCGCTGCGGCCGACGGAAAGACGACCGCGAAGATGCCGACGACGATGCCGAGCAGCCCGCGCAAGACCATGCCCCACCAGCGGCCGGCTTCGGGATTGGCGTTGCGAGATGCGTGGATCAGCGCGAAGACGCCGTCGACGAGCACGTACACGCCGAACGCGATGGCGAGCACGAACGCGGCCGATAGCGGAAGCGCGACGAGCACGACGCCCATGACGATCGCGAGCACGCCGCGGATCAGCGGTTCGCGCCACGTCGTAGTGACGGCGTGCGCGCGGCGTGCCTGCGTGAGCGGAAGGACGATGTCGGGCTCCATCTCCGGGTCGAGGATGGTGGTACGGCCTGGCGTTTGCATGATGGGGCTATCGTGCCCGGGCTCGACGGAGGGGAAACGCCTTTACCTCCGCTCGAGAGCGGAAAGTTCGCTACGGAACGAAATGCTCCACGAAATTTTTCGAAAACAGCCAGAGCGTTCCGTCGGCCGTTTCGAAGAGACCGCGCGTCGCGACCTCTTGCAGCGAACGTTCCGGAATTTCGACCGACGTCACCTTGCCGCGGCGATCGACGTGCCAGAGTCTGTCCAAGACGAACCACGCGTTACCACGCGGGTCGGCGACGATGTCGTGCGTGTAGGACGAAGACGGCGTGAAGTTATTGCACGGCGGTGCGAAGACGGGAGCGTAGATGGTTTGCGCGCCGCTCGCGGGATCGCGCAGAACGACGCCGAGTTCGGTCGCATCCCACATCGTCCCGCTCGCGCCGACGGTCGTCTCGCCCGTGAGGTCGCACGTCGTCATCTCCGAAGCGCGGCCTCTGCCATCGATGACGAAGAGCGAGCACGGCGAGCGCAGCGCCTGCCGCAGGTAATATCGTTCGAAATACAGCCGGCCGTCGGCGCCCCGAAGGAAGCTCTTCGTGTACGTCGCGGGCGGTAACACTTGCGCCGAACGCGTCGCGAGATCGGCGAGCCGCGGCCCGACCGTTCCCGCAAGCGCGATCTCCAGCGCGTAGACGTTGCCCGATTCGTCCGCCGCGAGCGACCGCGCGCGTGAATTCGGCGAAATCAACTCGACGATCGCTTCGGTGTGGTGCTTCGTATCGAGGTGCAGGTACGCGGCATGCCCCGCCGTGTTGCTCCAATACTGCCCGTTGCCGGCGTCCGCCGGCGCCTGATCGCCGAGGTCGACCGACGTCCGCGCGATCGGCGCGAACGCATCGTTTTCGATCGTCGCGAGCGTCATGCGGCACTCGCCGTCGACGAGCTGCCCGATCCAAAAAATCGGTGCGACGTTGCCGACGCTCAGCGATACGGCGGGCCCGGTGGATTGCTTCGTATCGCACTGCGATCCGAGCGCGATCTTCTGGAACGTCCCGCGCTGCGGGCCCGACGCGATCGCATCGCCGCACAACGCTCGGCCGGGCGGTTCGCTCGCCCCGAGTAGCGCGATCGCGACGATCGCACACGGGAGACGAACCGCGGCCCGTATCGGCTGTAGCATCGGAACACCTACTTGGCTAGACGAAGGCCCATTCTTCGTTACGCGCGATCGTGCTATAGTGCACGCATGTACGTCGCGAGCTTCGATGCCTAAGAAACGTCCGGCGACGACATCGCTCGCGACGAAATCGTTCAGTGCCGAAACGCTCGCGAAGTTCGAAGATGCGTCTGCCGGAATTCCGCTTCGGCCCTTGTTGCGCGTCTTCGAAAATGCGGGGCTCGTACCCGCGGCCGACCCCGGCGGCGTGCCCGGAGCCCGCAAGGTCGAATTTCGGCGTCACGTCGCCGGGGTCGATCAAACCGACGCGATGCAAGTGGCTAAGCTCGGCGACGCGCTCGGCGCTATGGTCGGTGAAGTCGCGACCTCGAAAGTGGACTACCTCGTCCGGGCCGCGGCGTCGGACGGCTTCGCCTTTGCCGACGGAACGTTCCGGCCGGCGACGACGGGCGAATCGGGCGGGCAGACGGCCGCGAGCGCGGTCGAGCCCCAAACGCTCATCGCCGTACGGGACGTCCGCGCGAGCAGCCGGTGGTATAGCACGTTGTTGCGTGCCGATTCGCTTCCGGAACATCCGCATCGCGACGTCTACGAGCGCATCTCGGTCGCGGGCCGCGCGATCTTGCAGCTGCACGTCTGGGACGAAGAAGATCATCCCAATCTCACGGGACCGGGCGACGCGCCGCACGGACACGGCGTCGTGCTGTGGTTTCGAGTGAACGATTTCGATGCGGCGGTCTTGCGAGCGCGCGAACTCGGCGCGGAAATCGTCGAAGAGCCGCACGTCAATCCGGCCCCGATGCACCGCGAGATGTGGCTGCGCGACGCCGACGGCTACGTGGTAGTGATCTGTAGCCCCGACGGCGAAGCGGCTTCCCCGTAGACGATCCGGCTTGCAGAGACGTTCGCCGGCGAGATGAAAAAAAGGCGCGGTCGTTTCTCCCGCGCCTTTTCTCTCTAGTCGATGCTAACGACGTTGCGGAACTTAATCGCGACGCCGGCGCGGGCGATCGCCGCCGCCGTCCCGGTCGCCACCACCACCGCCGCCACCGCCGAACGGACCGTTGCCGCGCGGAGGACGGGACACGACGTAGTCTTCCACGTCGCCGCCGTTGAGGACGGCCTTGCGGCTGAGGTTGACGCGGCCTTGGCTATCGATCTCGACGACCTTGACCATGATCTCGTCGCCGACTTTGACCGCGTCTTCGACCTTCTCGATACGGCCCGGTGCGAGTTGGCTGATGTGCACGAGGCCTTCTTTGCCCGGCAGCACCGCGACGAACGCGCCGAAGTTCATGAGGCGCGTCACCGTGCCCATGTAGGTCTCGCCGACCGTGAGGTCTTTGGTGAGCGCTTCGACCATCTTCTTGGCCTTGTCGGCACCGATGCCGTCGGAACCCGCGATGAACACGCGGCCGTCGTTTTCGATGTCGATTTTGACGCCGGTGTCGGCGATGATCTTGTTGATGACCTTACCGCCGGGGCCGATCACGTCTTTGATCTTGTCGGGGCTGATCTGGAGCACGATCATCCGCGGCGCGTACGGCGAGAGTTCCGTGCGGGCTTCCGCGATCGTTTCCTTGAGCTTGTCGATGATGAAGAGGCGCGATTTCTTCGCTTCGGCCATCGCTTCGCGCATGATGTCGATCGTGATGCCCTGCACCTTGATGTCCATCTGAATGGCGGTGATGCCGTCGACGGTGCCCGCGACTTTGAAGTCCATCTCGCCGAGCGCGTCTTCGAGGCCCTGGATGTCCGTAAGGATGGCATGTTTCTTGCCGTGGAGCACCAGGCCCATCGCGACGCCAGCGACGTGCTTCTTGATCGGCACGCCCGCGTCCATGAGGGCCAGGGTCGAACCGCAAACCGACGCCATCGACGACGATCCGTTCGATTCCAATACTTCGCTGATCAAGCGAAGCGTGTACGGGAATTCGTCGACCGGCGGCAGGATCGGCACGAGGGCGCGTTCGGCGAGGTGACCGTGGCCGATCTCGCGGCGTCCCGGCGCGCGCATCGGGCGCGTCTCGCCCGTCGAATACGGCGGGAAGTTGTAATAGTGCATGTAGCGCTTGTTCGGAATCGCCATGATTCCATCGAGGCGCTGTTCGTCCGAAATCGAGCCGAGCGTTGCGGCCGTGAAGACCTGCGTCTGTCCGCGCTGGAAAACGCCCGAACCGTGCACGCGCGGGACGTAGTGGACTTTCGACCAGATCTCGCGGATTTCGTCGGGCTTGCGGCCGTCGGGACGGACGCGTTCGTCCACGACCATGACCCGAAGCTCTTCCTCTTCCATGGTCTTGATGATCTTCTCGAAGTCTTTGTTCTTGGGATCTTCGAGTTTCGCGAGCGTCGCGTCGTCTTTTTTGACGCGCGCGATCGCTTCGGCACGCGTGAGCTTTGCGAACGCCGCGTTGCGCTCGAGCTTCTCGGTGACGCGCATCGCCTTGGCGACGTCTTTCTTGAAGTTCTTCTGCACCCAAGCGTGGAGCGCTTCGTCCTTGGCCGGAATCGCGAAGTCTTTCTTCGCCTTGCCGGCTTTTTTCGCGAGCTGGTCGATCGCCTTACAGATCTTTTTGATCTCGACGTGCGCGAATTCGACCGCTCCGAGAAAATCTTCCTCGGAGATTTCGTGTCCGCCGCCTTCGACCATCATGACGCCGTCGAGCGTGCCCGCGACGACGATATCCATGCCGCCCGTTTCGTATTGCGGCATCGTCGGATTGCAGATGTACTTGCCTTCGTCGCGCCCGACGCGAACGGCGGCGACGGTTTTGTCGAACGGGATGTCGGAGACCGCGAGTGCGGCGCCCGCGGCGCAAACCGCGAGGACGTCGGCGTCGAGTTCGCTATCGATCGAGAGCACCGTCGTGATGATCTGCACGTCGTTCTTGAAGCCTTCGGGGAACAGCGGGCGGATCGGGCGGTCGATCTGACGCGCCGAGAGCACGCCGTGCTCGGAAGGGCGGCCTTCGCGCTTGATGTAGCCGCCGGGTATTTTGCCCGCCGCGTACATTTTCTCTTCGAAGTCGCAGGTCAGCGGGAAGAAGTCGATACCCTCACGGGGCTTTTCGGAAGCGGTGACGGCGGCGAGGACGACGTTTTGGTCGCCGTATCGAACGAGCGCACTGCCGTTCGCCTGTTTCGCCAACTCGCCGGTCTCGATGACCAGCGCACGCCCACCGATCTCGATTGAGACGGATTCTGGCATTTTTCTCCTAGATTTTGTGTATTCGTTTAATCAGAACGTTCGCAGGTTCACCGTCTCCCCGCGAGCCGCCTCTCCGAGGCCGGGCGACCTACGTCCGGTGGGAGTAGGAGGCGCGGTATTCGACGTTCCGGACATGCAGCACGAGGCTCGACGTGACGAAGCGCGCGTCGGCTGCGGTACGCGCCTCGACGTACGCGCCGTCGGACGCGGGCGTGCGCGAACCGCTGACCGGCAGCGTGCACACCGAGGTTGCGTTGCCGTCATCCGACGAGGAAACCGAGGTACACCACACGTCTTTGTCGCTGACGCGCACCGGTTCGCCGAGCCGAGCCTCGAAGACCGGCCGGCTCTCGATCGCGTTCACGAGCCCGCGATAGTACGGCGCGTGAACGATCGTGAACATGCCGAAGCCGCGCGTTTCGATCGCGTGTTTGCCCAAGTTGAAGAGGCCGATCGCGATGACGACGAACGTGACGAGTCCGCCGCAGCCGCCTCTGCGCTGCGTTTTTCCGGCCGCGGCCGCAGCTGCGGGACGCGCGACGGCGGGCCGCACGACCGCGCGCGCGACGGGCGCGGAGAGCGCTGCCGGCGTTGCGGCTCCGCGGGCTCGCAGCGCGTCGGCGCGCTCGTAGACGTACATTTTCGCGCCGATGAGCGCGGTGCCGGTCGTCGTGCGATAGAGGTCGGCGGCGGCGTCGAGTTTGCCGGCGACGATCAGCGCGTCGATCGCGCGTTCTTGCTCCGGTAACACGAATCTCGGGTTGCCTGGCGGGCCGCCCGAATCCCTTGCGGCAAGGGCCCAGCCGCCGCGCGCGCAAAATCAGCGCACGTGAACCGCGACATACGTGTCGTAGCGGCCGGCGATTACGGCTTCTTCCGATCGGTCGCCGAAAGCGTCCCGGACATCGTGTTTGCCGCCGCAGCCGACGGGCGCGCCGCGTATATCAACGAGCAGTGGTTCCGCTTTACGGGCCGATCGGTGGACGACTCGCTCGACCTCGAGTATCTCGCGAGCATCCATCCCGAAGACGTCGCGCGACTCACCGGCATGTGGCCGTTCATCTCCGAGAGCATCGACGGGCGTTGGAGTGCCGAGGTGCGCGTGCGTCGCCACGACGGACGCTATTTGTGGCACCGCGTTTCGATCGCACCGCTCTCGGGCGAATACGCGCGCGACGTGCCGTTCGTCGCGACGATCACCGACATCGAAGGCGCGCGTTCGGTGGAGCGAGCGTTCCGCACGCTTGCGGAAACGGTACAGACGCTCGTGTGGTCGGCACAGCCGGACGGAACGGTCGACTACTTCAACGTTCGCTGGTCCGAGCGCATCTCCGAGATCGTCGGGCTCATGCGCTCGGGTATCGCCACCATCGTGCATCCCGACGACGCGCAAGCATATCGCGCGCGTTGGAAAGCGAGCGTTTCGTCGGGCGAGCCGTTCGAGTCGCGCGTGCGCTTACGGGTGCGCTCGGGCGATTACCGATGGTTCGAACTCACCGCGAACGCCGAGCGCGACAAGCACGGTGCCGTCGTTCGCTGGTTCGGCACCGCGGTCGATATCGATGAAAACGTCGCGCTCAAAGACGCACTGCGCGATAAGGACGCGACGCTCGAGCTCTTTCGCGACTTCGCACGGCGCACGCCGAGCCTGCTGTTTTCGATCGACGCCGGAGGCCGCATCGATCTCATCAACGAGCAGTGGGCGCAAGTGCTCGGCGTCGCGACCGGCGATCTTCCCGGGATCGACTGGCAATCGTTTGTCGCTCCCGGCGACCTCGCCGAGATCCGGCGCATCGCGAGCGAGCACGCATCGAGCGGCGCGCCGTATGCCGGCGAGTGGCGCATTCGCCGCGCCGACGATCGCTATCACTGGATCGAAGTGCGGGTCAATGCGCAGCACGACGCGAGCGGCAAGATCGAGCGCTGGTACGGCGCCGCGCTCGACATCGATTCGCGGCACCGGGCGACGGACGCCCTCGAACTGCTCGCCGAAACCGGCCGGACGTTCTCCACAGGCGAGTCCATCTCCGAGCTCTACGCGCAGGTCGTGCGTACGTCGCTCGGCGGCATCGCCGACGTGTCGCTCTTCGACTTTTGCGAAGAAGGCAAGGTGCCGCAACGCGTGGTCGCGGGTTCGCCCGGTTTCGAAACCGAGGTCGCGGTCGTCGAAACGTTCGACGTCGCGGTCGACGGCGTGGCGACGCCGATCGCCCGGGCGATTTCGGAACAACGTTCGATCCTCATCGAGCACGTCGACGACGCGTACATCGCCGCCAACGTTGCGCCCGAACGCCGCCGTCTCGCATGGCGGACGATCGAAGTGCGCTCGATCCTCATCGTTCCGCTGCTGGTGGAAGGAAAGTCGTTCGGCAGCATCACGCTGTTGCGGTTGCACGCGGCCTCGCGCTTTACGATCCAGGATCAGCGCGTGGTCGAAGAGATCGCACGGCGCACCGCGGTCGCGATCGAAAACAATCTGCTGCGCGAAGAGGCGCGCCTGCTCGTGCAGCGCCGAGAAGAACGCTTCCACCGCATCGCCGACACGATTCCGCAACTCATGTGGGTCGCGCGCGACGACGCGTCGATCGAGTGGGTCAACGAACGATGGCTCGCGTTCACGGGCTTCTCCGCGCGCGAAGCGATCGAAGCGGGCTGGATGACGATCGTGCATCCGGCCGACCGCCGCGAAGCGCTCGCGCGCTGGGATCGCGCGGTCACCGACGGATCGGCGTTCGACTGTGAGTATCGGCTTCGCGGAGAAGACGGCGCGTTTCGGTATTTTTTGGGTCGCGCGATCTCGGTCGAGACGGTCGACGGTCGCCGCTGGTACGGCACCAACACGGACATCGACGAAGCGCGGCGCGCGTCGCGCACGCTCGAGGTCTTCGCGCACGTCGGCGAGGAGCTCTCCGAGTCGCTCGGCCTCCAGCCGACGCTCGACGCCGTGATGCAAGTCGTCGTGCCGGACTTCGCGGACTGGGCGTTCATCGCGCTCGCAGATGAAACGGGCGACTTGCGCATGCGCGCGGTCTATCATGCGGATCCCAAAACGAGCACCGAACTCAACCGGATGATCGGAATGCGCTACGCACGCGTCGATGCGAAGGTCGGCTCGCCCGCCGCCATGCGCTCGCGTCAGCCGTTGCTCTACACGAACGCGAAATACGCGGACGCGGCGAAAGTCGTGGAGCCGGACGTGCTCGAGATCTTCTGGCAAGCCGTCGGCTACGATTCGGTTCTCGTCATCCCGCTCATCGTCAAGAACGTCGCACGCGGTACGCTCACGGTGTTGATGTCCAAGAGCAGCCGCGTCTTTCGGCCCGCGGACGTGCCGTTCTTTACCGAACTCGCACGCCGCATCGCGCCCGCCATCGTCAATGCCGAAACCTACGAACGCGAACGCCACGTCGCGAGCACGTTCCAAAGCGCCGCGCTACCCGCGCATCTGCCGGAGGTCGACGGCTACGTTTTCTCGGCGGTGTACGAAGCGGGCCGTGCGGAAGCGCTCGTCGGCGGCGACTGGTACGACGCGTTCGCCCTGGCCGACGGCCGCATCGTCATCGCGATCGGGGACGTCGCGGGCTCGGGCTTGCGCGCGGCGGTAACGATGGCAAATATACGCCAAGCAATGCGGGGCGTCGCACACGTGCACGCCGAACCGGAGCTGATGATCGAGGCGGGCGATCGCGCACTGCGCGCGGAGAATCCCGAATCGTTCGCAACCGCCTTCGTCGGCGTCATCGATCCGATCGCGGAAACCGTGACGTACAAATCGGCCGGTCATTCGCCCGCGCTCGTCGCGCTGCCCGACGGCACGGTCGCGGAGCTGCGCGTCGGAGGCCTGCCGCTCGGTCTGCGCTCGAGCGATCGCGAGAAATCGTTCGTCGCGCCGCTCAACGCGGGGTCCGTGCTCTATCTCTATACCGACGGGCTGACCGAGTCGACGCACGACATGATCGAAGGCGAGCGCCGGCTGCGCGAAGCGATCGAGGCCGCACGCGACGTCGCGGCACCGGCGCGTGCGAAGGCGATCTACAATTCGGTGCTCGTCGACGGATCGCGCGACGACGTCGCGATCTTGAGCGTGAGCGTCGTGCCGCGCAAGCGGGGGCTGCGCTGGACGATCGACGCCTCCGACGCGGCCGCGACGAAGACGGCGCGCGACGAAATCATGGCCGCGCTCGGACTGAGCGAAGGCAAAGCCGACGTGCTGCGCGGCGCGGAACTGGTCTTTGCCGAAATCGTTGGCAATTTATTGCGATACGCACCGGCCGGCGCCGAAGTCGTCCTCGAACGCGAGAACGGGCGGCCCGTGATGCACGTGCGCGACCGCGGACCGGGCTTCGAATTCATGCCGAAGCTTCCGCCCGATCCCTATAGCGAGAGCGGCCGCGGGCTCTTCCTCATTTCGTCGCTCGCCGCCGATTTCAACGTCACGCGGCGGCCCGACGGCGGCAGCCACGCACGCGTGGTCTTCGCGACGTGAGCGAGTCGAACGGGGCGTT
>CAZZUZ010000006.1:0-24672 GCA_964657315.1 Vulcanimicrobiota bacterium | reverse complement strand
GTCGCGAGCGCGCGGCTCGAGACGTTCGCGGTCGCGCTGCCGCAGACGCTGCTGCGCGCGGCGTTCTTCGTCGCCGGACCCGCGATCGCGATCGCGCTCGTCGCACAACTCGGCCTCGGCATCGTCGCGCGGCTCGTCCCGCGCTTCTCGACGTTCACGCTCTCGTTTCCGATCGTGTTCGGGTGCGTGCTGCTCGCGACGATCGCGTCGCTCCCGCTCGTGCTGCAGGCGGCCGCGCGTCCGTGGCTCGATCTCGCGCCGCTGCGAGCGCGCTGATGGCCGAAGAAAAATCGTTCGCCGCAACGCAGGGCCGAATCGCGCGCGCGAAACGCGAGGGCGACGTCGCGCGCTCGCACGACCTCTGCATCGTCGCGTCGCTCGCGGCGGGCGCCGCCGTCGCGTTCGTCGTGCTCCCGGCGCTCGGCGCGGCGGCGGGTGCGGCGCTCGTCAGTGCGACGCGTCCGGACGCCTGGTCGCCGTGGCCGTACCTCGCCATCGGCGGCTGCGCGATCGCGGTGATCCTCGCGGGGCTCGCGGGCGCGCTCGCCGCGAATTATCTACAGACGGGTGCGTTCACCGTGAAGATGCCCCCGCCGACGCTCGCAAAACTCAACCCCGGCCCGGGCTTCAAGCGCATGTTCGGCCGCGATGCGGCGATCGGCGGAGCGAAGGCGGCGGTCGTCTCCGGCGCGGTCGCACTCGTGATCGCACCGATCGTGCGCGACGGCTTCATCGCGAGTACGCGCAGCGGTGCGACGCCGCTCGCGCTCGCGGCGCTCGTCGAACGATCCCTCGCGGCGTCGCTCTTCGCCGCGCTCGGCCTCGCGGGCGTCTTCGCCTCGGGCGACGTGCTTCTCGAACGCTCGAAGTGGCTGCGCCGCTTGCGCATGAGCTTCGATGACGTCAAGCGCGATCACAAGCAGAGCGAGGGCGATCCGCTCGTGCGCGGGCGTCGCAGGCAGCAGCACCGCGCGCTCGTGCGCGGTTCGATTCAGCGCGTCCGTGAGGCGGCGGTCGTGATCGTCAACCCGACCCACGTCGCGATCGCGCTCGAATACCGGCCGCCCGAGGTCGCGGTCCCGCGCGTGATCGTTCGCGCGATCGACGACGGGGCGCGAGAGGTCAAACGCATCGCGCGCGAAGCGAACGTGCCGATCGTCGAACACGTCGCGCTCGCGCGCGCGCTGCTCGCGACGGTCGACGTCGGCGATTTCATCCCGCCCGACACCTACGGCGCCGTCGCCGCGATCGTCGCATCGCTCACCGTCGCGACGGGCGAGATCGTTCGGTCGTGAACAAAAAATATTCGACGTACGGATTCGCCGCGATCGTGCTCTCGATCGTCGGTATCCTGGTCGTGCCGCTCCCGCCCGCGATCCTGGACGCGTTGCTCGCGTTCAACATCCTCGGTTCGGGCATCGTCCTGCTGCTCGCGATCACGAACGGCGATCCGCTCGAGTTCGCCGCGTTCGCGCCGGCGCTGCTCATCGCGACGCTGTTTCGACTCGCCCTCGACGTCTCCGCAACGCGGCTCATCCTCACGCAGGGGCACGTGGAAGGCGGCGTCGGATCGATCATCCCGGCGTTCGGCCAACTCGTCGTCGGCGGCAACCTCGTCGTCGGGCTCATCGTGTTCATCATCCTCGTGACGATTCAATTCATCGTCATCGCGTCGGGTGCGGGACGCGTCGCCGAAGTCGCGGCGCGTTTCACGCTCGACGCGATGCCGGGGAAGCAGATGGCGATCGACGCGGAGCTCCACGCGGGCCAACTCGATGCCGAAGGCGCGCGGCGCAAACGCGCGGTCGTGCAGCGCGAGGCGGATTTCTACGGCGCGATGGACGGAGCCGGGAAGTTCGTGAAGGGCGACGCGATCGCGGCGCTCGTGATCGTCGTGCTCAATCTCGTCGGCGGGGTCGTCGTCGGAATCGCGTATCACGGCATGGACGCGCTCGGCGCGCTCAATACGTTCGCGATCCTCTCGATCGGAAACGCGCTCGTCACGACGCTACCCGCATTCTTGCTCTCGACGTCGATGGGCCTCATGGTGACGCGCGCATCGGGCGACGGCTCGCTCGGTGCGGATCTCGCCGCGCAGGTGCTCGAGCGGCCCGAGGTCCTGCGCGCGGCCGGCATCTTCGCGATCGTCCTCGGGCTCGTCCCGGCGTTGCCGCACCTGCTCTTCTTCGCGCTCGGATGCGGCCTCTTCGGCATCGCGCACTTCGCGACCGGCCAGCGCCGCGAGCGCGTTCTAGAGCTTCGTGCGGGTGCGGACGCCGCGCGGCGTGCGGCGGTTCGGCGGCCGGAGATGGCGCTCGCGCTCGTCGGCATCGACGCGCTCTCGTTCGAGGCCGAGCCCTCGGGGCGCGCGCCATATTCGGTCTCGATCTCGGCGCACTCCTGATGCCGCCGCACGGCGAAGCGCTGCTCGACCGGATCGGCGAGGTTCGGCGCGCGCTCGCGGGCGATATCGGGATCGTGCTGCCCGGCGTTCGCCTGCGCGACGATCTCTCGCGCGATCCGGGAACGTATGCGATCCGCGTTCGCGATGCGATCGTCGGCGAAGGCCGCCTGCGCCTCGACGCGGTCCTCGCCGTCGCCGAGGAGGCGGTGCTGCACGAGCTCGGCGGGGAGCTCGTGCGCGAGCCCGTCTACGGGATGGCGGCGACGTGGATCGATCCCGGCCGGCGCGACGCCGCGACCGCCGCGGGCGCGCTCGTGTTCGATCCGATCTCGGTCGTCGGCTCGCATCTCGCCGAGGCCGCGCGAGCGCATGCGAGCGCGTTGCTCGGCCGCCAAGAACTGCACACGCTACTCGAACATCTGCGGGCTTCGGTGCCGTCGCTCGTCAAGGAGATCGGCACGGACACGCTCCCGCTCGCGAGCGTGCAGCGCGTCTTCGAGGCGCTGCTGCGCGAACGCGTCTGGCCGCGCGATCCGGTCGCCACGCTCGAGGCGCTCGCCGTCGCCGCGCCGCACGCGCGCGACGTCCGCGAACTCATCGAGGCCGTGCGCCGAACGATCGTTCCGGGCGCGATCCGTCGCCGCGGGATCGGCGAACTCGCGCCGCTCATCATCGAACCGGAGTTCGAGACCGAGTTGCAGGCGTGGCTCCTCGAGGGAACGCTCGCGCCGCACCCGGAGATCGCGGCCTACGTCCGTTCGTCGGTCGCGGGATACGCGCAGGGCGTCGCACGCGAGCGCGCGGCGATCGTGTGCACGGCCGCTCTGCGACCGGCGCTCTGGGAGTTCTTGGCTCGCTTCGATCTGCGCGTGGACGTCTTCGCCTACGGTGAACTCCCGCCGGGCCTCGACCTCCGGCCCGCGGTCGTCCTCGAGCGCCCTGCCGCCGCCGCGCTCGCGCAGCCGTCCGTGACCGCTATCGCCTGAACGCGTTCGGGAAAATTGCGGCCGCTCGCTATGCGGCCCACCTCCGTTTGACGGGCTGGGGTGACCCTGCTAGAATGCGTTGGTTCTCCCCGTCCCTGGGGTCTTTTCGGTTATGTTGTGGCTTCGATTCAAACCATGGGCGATCGGCGTTTTCATCGCGGCGATCGTCGGCTTCAGTCTCTATCTCGTCCTCCCGATCCAGAATAAAATCCGGCTCGGGCTCGACCTGCAGGGGGGCGTCAGCGTGCTCCTGCAGCTCGAAACGAGCCCGGAAGTGCCGAAGATCACGCCGACCATCCAAGGTCAGGTGCAGCAGGTCTACGAGGCGCGCATCAACGGCCTCGGCGTCGCAGAGCCGCAGATCACGCCCGTCGGGTCGGATCGCATCCTCGTCGAGTTGCCGAACGTCAAAGATCCCGATATCGCCGTCCAGACGCTCAAAGACGTCGCCAAGCTCGATTTCAAAATCGTGCCGCCGGACGTCGATGCCCGTGCGACGAGCGACAAGAAATACGCGAACGATCCCAAGGGGGCGTACGCCGCAAGCGGACCGATCGTCTACAACGGTGCCGATCTCAAGAGCGCGCAATCCGCGCCCGATCAGAGCGGCGCCGGCTGGCAGATCGAGTTTCAGACCAAGGACGGCAATAAGTTCGGGCGCCTGACGCAGCAGAATCTCGGTAAGCTGCTCGGAATCTTCCTCGATAAGAAGTTCATCTCGGCCGCGACGATCAACGGCGTGATCACGGATCAGGGTCAGATCACCGGCAGCTTTACCGAAGACGAGACGATTCGGATCGCGAACGACCTCAACGCGGGCGCGCTTCCGGTCTCGGTCAAGGTCATCGAGAACGACACGGTCGGCCCGATCCTCGGGAAGATCGATCTGCAAAAGTCGCTGTATGCGTCGATCGCCGGACTCGGGCTCGTGCTCGTGTTCATGCTCGTCGTCTACCGTTTGCCGGGGCTGCTCGCCGATCTCGCGCTCGTCATCTACGTGTTGATGCTGCTCGCGCTCTTCGCGGGCGTGCATGCGGTGTTGACGTTGCCGGGCATCGCGGGCTTCGTGCTTTCCGTCGGCATGGCCGTCGATGCGAACGTGCTGATCTTCGAACGGCTCAAAGAAGAGATCTGGGCCGGCAAATCGCTGCGCGCGTCGGTGCGGACCGGCTTCCAGCGCGCGTTCACGGCCGTCTTCGACAGTCACTTCACGACGATCGTCGGCGCGGGCGTGCTCTTCGTGCTCGGGACCGGGACGGTCAAGGGCTTCGCCTACACGCTCTTCTGGGGCACCGCGTTCTCGCTGTTCACGGCGACGTTCGTCACGCGGTATTTCGTCGATCTCGTCGTCGATAACGATCTCGCCCCGAATCCGAAAGTCTACGGGGCCTGAGCGATGTATTTTCGTAAGCTGAATTGGAACGTCGTCGGCTGGTTCCGCACCGTCTCGATGATCTCGTACGCGATCATCGGCCTCGGCGTCCTCGCGCTCTTCTTTCACGCGTTCACGGCGCCGGGCGGCGGCTTCCAGCCCTCGCACGCGTTACGGCTCGGGCTCTCGTTCACGGGCGGTACCGACGTCACGGTCACCTACAAGCAGCCGACGACGATCCCCGCGATCTCGCACGCGCTCGGCACGGTCGGCGTCGGCGACGCGCGGATCAATACGCTCACGAAGGCCGGCGACGCGCAGCCGAATGAGCGTTTCTCGATCGAGACGCAGACCGATTTCGGCGACGATACGCAGCGCATCTGGAACGCGCTCGGGACCGTCGGCGGGATCGATCGCACGCAATCGCAGATCGAAGCCGTCGGTCCGTCGCTCGGAAAAGAATACCTCATCCGCGCGGGCGAGGCGCTGCTGATCGCGATCGCGATTCAGTTCCTCTACATCGCCTTCCGCTTCGGCTGGAATTACATTTTCGGCCTCGTCGTCGTCATCGCGCTCGTGCGTGACGCCGCGATGATGATCGGCATCTACGCGATCGCCGACAAGCGCGCCGACGATGCGTTCCTCGCGGCCGTGCTGACCGTCATCGGCTACTCGGTCATGGATACGATCGTCATTCTCGACCGGATCCGCGAGAACGTTCGCGTGATGGCGGGCGAACCGTACGCGAAGATCGTCAACACGTCGATCTTGCAGACGATGACGCGCTCGTTCAACACGCTCGCGACCGTCATCATCACGCTCGTCGCACTCTTGGCGTTCGGCGGCGCGAGTCTGCAGAATTTTGCGTTCGCGCTGCTCGTCGGCATCTGCTCCGGCGGCTACCACTCGATTTTCTATTCGGCGCCGCTCGTCAACGTGTTGCGCGAACGTCAGGTGCGCGTTGCGAAAGAGAAGGGTCGGATCGCTCGCGCGGAAGCGGTCGAGCGGCCGCGGACGATGGCCGAGGCGAAAGCGCAGGCCGCGGCCGGCCTCTCGCGCGACGAGGTGCTCGCCGCGCGCCGGGATCGCCGCACGCGCGAGCGCTCGGCCCTTCAGCGCGGGGCGCAGCCGGCGAAGTACAAACGTCGCCGGCCGGAACCCGGCGCTCCCGGCGCTCCCGTCGCGACCGATGCCGCATACGGCGAGAGCCTCGCCGAAGAAGAAGCGTACGAGCGCGAGCACGACCAGGATGCGTATGCGAGCGATCGCGACGCGTACGGCGAGCATCGGATGGACCCGCTGGACGCCCAGAATGCGGGCGTTCACGAGCGCGATCTCGACCTCGGGCACGAAGAGATCGTGCTGAACTTCGACGACGTGGAGCACGGCGGTTCGCCGGTCGAACATACCGCCACGCACAAGGGCGAGTAAACCGGGCGGCGATTCCGCCCTCCCGCCGCCGACCAGCTCGGAGGCCGCCCTCGAACGCCTCCTCGACGAGAACGACGAGGACGGCGCGCGCACCGATGAAGCTGCCGATCGAACCGACGCGACCGTCGCGACGACGGACGTGAAGGTTGCACAGAGCCGCCCGCTTGGAAACCGCGGCGCTGAGGTGACACCGCCGAGCGAAGATTCGGCGTTTCTCGACGAGCTGTTCGCGAGCGGCGAGAGATATGCGGCCCGCGATCGATTCGCGTCGATCGGCGAAGCCGAGCGCTTTCACACGAAGATCGTCGGCGTGAGTTTCGAGGGCCGGCAAGATCTCGTCGCGGGCCTCGCTCCGGGCGATCCGCTGACGTTGCGCCGCGAGCCCGAGAACGCGTTCGATCCCAATGCGATCGCCGTGTCGTTCGGGACGCTCGCGCTCGGCTATCTTCGGCGCGAGATCGCTGCCCGGCTCGCACCCAACTTCGACGCGGCGATCGCCTACGAGGCGACGGTCGACGGGATCACCGGTGGCGGCGAGCGCCACGTCGGCGTAAACATCTCGGTGCGTCGCGTCCTCGCTCCGGCCGCATCGCCGAAGCGAAACGTCGAGCGTGCGGGCGGTGCGGACCTCTCGGCGCTGCGACACGCCCTCATCGGGGATCGACCGCTCCGCGATGCGCAGCGGCGCGTGCTCGATCGGATCGGCGCGGGCCGGAGTACGCTCGCCGTGCTCGGCACGGGTCGCGGGAAATCGCTCTGCTTCCAGCTCCCCGCCGCCGAAGCCGCGCTCTCGCGCGGCGAGAAGACGCTCGTGTTCTATCCGCTTCGCGCGCTCGCGAACGATCAATACGAGGCGTTGCGCCGGCGCTTCGAGCCGTTCGGTCTGTGCATCTTACGTGCCAACGGATCGATCGGCGGTGAGGAACGCGAGCTTCTGGAGGCCGCACTCGCGAACGGTGCTTGGGACATCATCCTCGCGACCCCGGAATTCGCGACCTATCATCGCGATGCGTTCGTGCGTCCCGAGAATCGGCCCGCGCTGGTCGTCGTCGATGAAGCGCATCACGTCTTCGAATCCCGGCATCGCCCGGCGTACGGCGCGCTCGGCCGGCTCATCGGCGAGCTCGGAGCGCCGCACGTGATCGCGTTGACCGCGACGGCGAACGACGAAGCGTTCGCGACGATCCGGCGCGAGCTCGCGATCGACGCGTGGGTGATCGATCCGACCATACGCGAGAATCTGCATCTCGTCGATGCGCGCAATACGATCGAGAAAATCGCCTACCTCGGCCGCGAATTCGAAGGTGACGGGAAAGGCATCGTCTATTGCAACTCCCGGAGCGAGGCGACGAAACTCGCCGAGCGCTTACGCGCGCGATTCGGGGCGTGCGTTGCGTTCTATCACGCCGGGATCCCAACGGCGGAGCGCGTCGTCGTCGAGGATATGTTTCGGCGCGGTGCGATTCGCATCGTCGTCGCGACCTCTGCTTTCGGCGAGGGCATCGATCTGCCGGATGTGCGCGACGTCATGCTCTATCATCTCAATTTTAATTTTACGGAGTTCAATCAGATGGCCGGTCGCGCCGGGCGCGACGGTTCGGCCGCACGGATCCATCTGCTCTACGGTGAGAGCGACCGGCGAATCAACGATTTCATCATCTCGCAAAATGCGCCGACCCTCGAAACGCTACGCGAGATCTATCGCGGATTGCGCGGCATGACGCGCGGCGACGTCGTTCGGATATCGTACGAGGAGATCGCCCGACTATTGGATATCGAGGCCGTCAACGGCTCGACGATCGGCGCCGCGGTCGCAATCTTCGAGGAGGCGGGGCTCGTGCTCGCGGGGATCGATGATGACGGGCGTTTCATGAAGCTCACGTCCGCTCGCGCGAAAGTCGACATCACCGCAACGGTCCGCTTCGCGGAAGGGACCGCGGAACGGGAAAACTTCGACCGCTTTTCGGAGCTCGCGCTACGCGCCGACGTCCGCACGCTCGAGCAGATCGTGAATCGACCGATCTATCCCGACCGCGTGCCGCTCGAAAAGTAGCGGGCCCCGACTCTAACCCGAGCGCGTAGCGTTGCTCGAGGGATGCTCGCGCCCGAGTTTTTCCGGACGGGCGGCGACCGCGTGCTCGTCGATGACGCTCGCCACTTTGCGCGGCAATTCGATCGGCACGTAATGTCCCGCATCTTTAAACGTGACGAAGGTCGCCGTCGGGATCGTGCGCGTGAGGTCGCGGCGGATGAGCGCCGGCGTCGCGACGATATCGTTCGCGCCGCATACGATGACCGTCGGGAGCGAGATCGCCTGGGAACGCCGCGTGAGCGTCGACGTTCGTTCGTTGACGACGCGCGCGAGCCACGCCTCGCGCTGCGTCGTGACGGCGTCGTCGATAACTCGCTCGAGCGTCTCCGGCGAGACGTCGCGATAGGTTAAGGAGCGAATCATCCCTTCGATCGCGGTACGCGATCCGAAGGCTTTCTCACCGAGCTCTCGCTGATCGGCACACGACGCCGGTATGCGGAGCGGCTCCGGCGCGAGTAAGATCAAGTTGGACAGATTTGCCGGCGGATCGATCGCGACGAATTGCGCGATCGTGGCCCCCGAAGAATGCGCGACGAGCGTAACCGCGGGACCCGCCTGCTCGAGTGCGATGCGAAGGTCGCTCGCGTATCCGATCAGATCGTGACCGTGTGCGGGCCGGTCCGAAAGACCGGAACCCCGCATATCAAGGAGGCCAAGCGTAAAAGCCGCCGGATCGAGAAGGTTTGCTACATCGTAGAATAATCGTCGAGATCCGCTCCAGCCGTGCACGAAGATAACGCGACGCGTGCCGAACCCCCGCGTTTCGAGTGCGAGTGAGACATCGCCGTGTGAGAGGTAGCGCACCATCGCGGACGGCTGAGAGCCCATGAACCTCCTGCCGCCCTAAGCGACGGCTTTCGAGAGTGTACCGCCATCGACGCTTTTATAAAAGGCATTGTCGGTCTCACTTATCTTCGGTGCCCACGTATCGATTTGTTTGGCGGTTAGCGGAAAGTGCGTCGTCGGGCCGTACGCGTCGGAATAATCCCCATCATTGAATGGTTGATAATCCGCGCTTTCACGATGTGCCAAAACCGTCGATGCGATCGCGTTTGCGGCATGGAGTGCGGCCGCGCGAACGCCCGGCTCTAATCGCGTATCCTCGGAAAAGGCGGTATACACGGCGATTGCGGGACGGTCCGCGCGCCACGGGAGATCCTTTCCGTCGGGGAAGCGGACCATCCCATCGATTTTACGGGCATCTTGCCGAATCGCTTGGCGCGTTTCGGGATTGGCCGCCGCGGTCGCAAGCAGATTATTGAGCTGCTTTACATCGCGCGTGACGGCCGCGATTTTTTTCGGATCGAGATCGATGACGTCGAACGCGGCCGCCGGAGCGAACGTCTGCGCGCCGATGCCGTACGTCGCGTCCATCGTCGTGTCGACCACGGCGTGCGCCATCGCGAGCGGATCGCCCGTATGTGCGGCGATATCGTGCGCGACCGAGGTCGGAACGCCCGGTGCGAGCATGGTCTCAGGGCTCGCCGATATATCGTAGAACTTATACCTATCTAGCCGTAGCATTCGTCGAGACGCGGAAGTCACTTCGTTCGTCCTCACGAGTATGACGAACGAAGCGACTTCCAACTCGTTTGAAGATGGAGAAGCAGAGGTGCGGATCGCGCCGACTGGCGCTCATACGCATGAAGCGTTCTTCGAAGGGCCAGATCACCGGCAACCAGCAAACCATTCAGCCACCGACGATCGCGTAGAGCGAGTCATCACGCTGTATCGTGATGACTCGACTGTGCAAGTCGTGTACGACCGAGTCAAGACGTTCTTCTGGACTGCCGGTAATACGGTTCTCGTGATCGCTCGCTATGGCGGCGTTGCGGGAACCAACCATTACTATATTCACTGGCCCCGCGAGCGTTTCTGCTGGTTCAAAGACGATCATGGCGTTTGACGAGCGGCGCCGTCAACTCGAAGGGATCGATCCAGTAGGCGACATCTGCGGCCTATGCAGCATGAGAGGGAGAACGATCGCAGGCATTGCGCTCTGCGCTGACCGCGAAGAATGCCAGTACCGTTATGAGATTCGTCGACGTCATCGCGAAAATCGCAAAAATAGCTTCGCTACGCCTGTCGAGCAAGATGCTCACGCGCAAGATGACGCAATATAATTCCACGCGTCAAGAGCTTTCAGCGGCGGCGCTAGGCGGAGTCAATGGCGGCTCAGAGTCTCCGCTGTCATGGACGATGAAGCGAGCGCGTTCGAGTACCTCGTCGTACGTCATGATCTCTGGGCGAGCCAAGTTCGATCGAAACAACTCGAACGACTTCCGACGATCGTAGTCCGAAGCGATCTCCCTCGTATGTCCGAAGATAAGAAGCGTCCTCGGCATGAACGTGAAGATGCGAAGGTCATGCATCTTCTCATGATCGGCTTGGCGCTGGCTGCCCTCGAGCTCCCACGAATGCGCGTTGACTTGAAGTTGAGATATAGCATTAGCTAATTCGCTCGCGAACCCGGGTACGCCATTGCGGTAGCTTTTCGAACTCGATGAGAAGATCGGAGAATCGGGTCGTTTGATCTCTACGAGAACAGTGAATCGTGTGTCGCCGCCGGTCCGCATCAAGAACTCACCTCGCTGCGCTCCCTTTCCATCAACCCCGACGCCACCGTAATCCGCTTGATTCTCGACGATGCTCAAGGGCTGAAAGCGTAGACCGATCCCGAAAATCCACGTGTTGCGAAGAAAGAACGCCTCCCAGTCGAGCTCCGTCCAGGCCTCCCGTACCAGTTCTCTCTCGAATTCATCCAGCGCATCTCTCCTTGTTCGTTGCACTTCTGCGTCTGCGAGACGCTTCATCAAATCAGGATCGGCTTCTCGCATCGCCTTCCAGAATGTTAGACCTCGGCCTTCGCGGACGAGTTCATCTATTATGCGCTTCTGATCACGATCGGCGATATGTATCACTTCGTCACGCCGCGCGATCACGAGATCATCCGAGTTCAATTCTAGATGCTCGATCTTCGCGGCGTCTTCCAGAAGACGTAGGCCGACGAGGAAACGCTTGAGTTCGTTCGTGTGGATCTCAAGCTTGGCCATTTCGCCGGCCTTCAGTCTGCGAAGCGTCGGGCCGACGTCTGCTACCCATCCGGTTGGAGATATGCGTTCTACATAGAGCGTCCCGCGTGCGTTCCATTCGCCAGACGAGTCGCGTCCTAGTTCTCCGTAAAAACAGCGCCGCGTGGTCTTCGTCTGCTTGAGAACGAGTGGGTTATTGAATCTCAACAGGTCTGCAGAGATTCGAACTACCTCGACCTCCTTCACCGTCTAGCATCCCGATATCGTTCCGCGCCCATGACGCCGTTATAATACGAAAGAGGCGCTTGCGAACGCGAGTAGCGAGCATTCGAATAAAAGATATCAAGCAAGCTTCTCTCCAGCTTTCCAAGTCTCGACGCGAACAAGATGTGCAGCCAGATCCGGCACACCCGACGCTACAGTGAACTCGACGACAGGTTCCGCGTATTTTCGCCGTGCTTCCCAGTCGAATCGCGCGATCGATCGGAACATATCGAGACGCCGCGGGGCAGCAAATGGCTTCGTTGCGCCGCTGTTGATCGGGCTGAGCAAGACGCGATCGCCATGAGCCGCTACCACCGATGCCGTGTCGAGAACGTAGACGAGTCTCGGTTTCGATCGATACGCGCGTGCACTCGTCAACGTCGCCAGTCGTGACTCCTTAACCCAGAAGAATGCTCGCTGGTTAAGGAATGCGAGGAAGTCTTGCGGCGATGTCCCATCATCGATTGACTGACTCAAGCCCGTCATGCTCATCGGCTTCTGATCTCTCACGAGCGCCGTGCCGTACGTCGGATGATCGATCGATACGATCTGCGGACGGTGTTCCCGCTCGATTGTTCTACGGGCATCGCCGTCGATTTCGAACAAGTCCAACAAGGCCGTCGTGCTCAGCAGCCCGTGCCGCTCGATGCCGTCCGCGTTCTCCGGCTCCGCCATGTGCCAGAGTTGGGGATATCTGCGTAAAAACTCGTTCGGATCCACGCTACCAGTTTCGACGATCGACTACGCTTCGCTCGTGGAATCGCTTTGAAATGAGCGACACAGGAGCATTCGACACGCGCTCCACCTCCTCGATGAAACGCAGAGTCGGCTGGGTCAACTGCTCGAAGCGACGCGCATCGACGTTCTTCGAAGACAGGTAGTCCGAGAAGGTCAACGCGATGTCCGTCGGGGCGTTCAGAGAGCACGCCTTGCGAAACCAGCTCCAGTCGAAGTAGCCGACCCTACGCAGGGTGTCCGATACGCTTGTTCTCTCGGCTCGGAGCAATTCGCCTTCGTCGAGGCCGGATAACCGGGCGACTTCTCCCCATGAGGTCTCGAGATTCATTGGCCCGGATGTTCCAGCACCGACGGGGTCCGCAACCCGAATGGGATATGTTCTCGTCACGAGGATGACACGCCACACCCGTGAAGGAGCGATACCGGCTTCCGCGAGGGTCCCGCTCGCATTCGTGTCGCGAGACGTCGCATACGGGTACGGCCCGTGATAGAGGCTTAAGCCGCTTCCCTGAGTTCCCTCGAGCAAGATGCGGCTGCCCTGGCGATACGCGTCGTCGAGCTCCTCGTTGACGGGCCTGACGAACGCTTTGAGATCTTCGACATCGCTTGCAAAGCGTACCGGTACGTCGTCGAGCTTCCCACGCATGAGCCGTCGAGCAGCCGCGTATCCGCCGCCCTTCTTGGTCGATCCGATCGATCCGAGAGCATCCTCCTCGAATCGCAAATCTGAGGGCTCGATGATCATCGTTTGCGGATCGATGGAGAGACGCTTCGGCGTAACGCCGCAATCGGCTATTTCTTTGAGCAAGAGTTCCGGATCGATGGTTGCACCGGCACCGATGAGCAACCGGGCGCGCGGATTGATACCGGTACCCGACGGGAGAAGACGGAACGTGTATTTCGGGTCGATGACCTTATGGCCGGCGTTCGGCCCTCCGACCCGGACGAGCACGTCGTACTGCGGGGACAGGTACCACGCGATGTGTCCCTTGCCTTCGCTGCCCCATTGTGCGCCAATCAAGACGTCGACGTAAGCGCCTTCGGTGAATTCATAGAGTCCGATCCGCGCAGCCGTCCGGACGAGCACGTCGCTCAATCGCTCGCGGATGTATCGATCAAGACGTCACAAGCCTCCGCGAGCGATTCGACAGCGGCTTCGGTCGAATCCGCCGACGCCTGTTGGAAGCTGGTCGGATCCTCAGCACGACCAGCGTAACGTGCGGCGAGTACTTCGATCGGAGCCGTGAGGTGAACGTGCGTCACCGATCGCGGAAACGCGATCCGGATCGCGTCGACCTGTGCCAGCGTTCGTGCGGAGTCGACGACGAGGATGTGCGATTGGGACGGTGAGGCCTTCAATGCCGATGCGACCCACTCGCCGTTAGTCTCGACGTCTAATCGCCCCCGAACGCCTGGAGATCCGATCGAGCGGAGATGTCTGCCCCGGCCAGCCTACGGATCTCCTCGCGCGTTTCGAATGACGCGGCGCCGTATCGAGCCTCTAATCCCGAGCGCAGAGCGGTCTTGCCCGCGCCGATTTGACCGGACAGTACGACGACGCGTTGATTCAAGTCACGTTCTCTTATAGACGCAGTGCATGTTCGAAAGCCTCATCTCCATCGACCTGTGCTTCAAGAGCCGACGTGCTTGCAAGTCGTCGTGCTTCACGACCGCGACGAATGCCAAACCGCGCTGCTGCCCGATAGCAGCCGCAAGGTCACGTGAGCCATTGTCACGCCGGGCGATTGGATGGACGAATTGGCGACGGCTTTACGTCCGTACCAACGAGCGTTTAACGCTTGAGATCTGCATTGGCAGGCAAGATTGGGACACGATAGCACATAGGCGTCAATATATCCCCGTCGACCGTTCTTCGCTGCGAAGTTGCTTGCCTTTGCAGAAGTCGGCCGATCGTGAGGGATCTAAGCCCGCGCGCGTCATCTTCGGCGATTCATGCGCTATGCATCGGCCATTTTAGAAAGAAGCGGTCTATTAGCAGGTAATTGCTAACCTTTCTGTGATCCATGCTCAACATTAGTATTTTATAGCTAATGATTGGAGTAAGTCAGTGATCACGTTGCTACTCGTAGCCGCCTCTTTGATTTCCAGTTTCTTTGGCGTATCGACGCCGGACAGCGGCGCCGGAGGATTCCCCATCTGAATCATCCGGATCGATGAAGTGGATTCGAGCCCCGACGCAAAATGCTCGAAAAATGGCGAGCATCGATCGTGGCGCGCGACGCGCGAAGCAAGCGACACTGGATCTCGAACGTGCGAGCGAAGCGTACGCCAACGCAGAATACGAAGATTCACTGACTATTCTAGACGAGATGGATCGACCGGATAGCGAATCCGATCTGCTTCGCGCGCGCGCGTGCTTGCGGCTGTTTCGAAACGCCGACGTTCTATCGATCTTCGCAAGCCGCAGTGAGAAAGGATGGGGATCGCTCCGTCCAGTTATACTCGCCATCGCAGGCATCGCGCTCGTTCGAACTGGAAAAATCCAGGAAGGAACGACACTGATCGATGGGGCGATCGCTGCTCTGTCGATCGATGTGGCGCCTGAATTTCGGTACGAAATCCTCTACCATGCTGCACAAGCCGCGTGGGCACGAAGAGATTTACCGGAAGCGCAAAGGCTTGCGGAGAGTATCGGACGAGACGGCGACGTGACCCGTGTCCGGGCCCTCGACCTCCTCGGCTTCATCACGAGCGCGAGAGGGGATCTCCAGGCGGCCAGCCGTTACCATTCACTGGCCCTTTCCGAGTATCAACGTTGCGTCCAACGTGACGAGCATGTCTACGGCAATCTCGTTTCACAAGTGCTCACTTTGGCAGTGGAGCTCGTGGACACGTTTCTTCGACGACAAGCAGAAGAGCATGTTGCTCTGGTCCGTTGGACCAAGGCGATGGACCGGCAACGTTACATCGTAGAATTGTATTCCGGTAAATTGGCTCTGCTCGACGGCGATGCCGCACTCGCGTACGAACGCTTCGAAAACGCAGTCGAACGGGCGGACAGCGCAGCGCACCGAGGTATGGCGCTCTTCAGCCTTGCTGATCTCGAGCGTTCGCTCAGCGAAACGTTCGCGTCGAGCCGCTGGTATATGAAGGCGAATGCCACGCTGAAGGGCATAACATGGAGTGAGGCGGATGCGGATCAGCGCATGGCGCTCGTCGCGTCCACAGTGAGCGCTGCCAATGTTGGCGATAAGGCGGGGTGCGCGTCCCTCGTTCGTTATCTGTCCGCTGCTCCGTCGAAAGGCTTGCCGACCGCTTTTAGCGATGATCCCCGAAACAGCGCCTACGAGGCGAAAGCGCGAGGGCACATCGCGCTTCTTCAAGACAAGAAGTCCGATGCGCAGACCTGCTTCGAGAAATCATACGATGAATTCCGAAGACTTCGAATGCGCTACATGAGCATACTCGTCGCTGCTGAGCTTCGAAAACTCGGCTCCGATCGATACGACAACGAACTCGACGAGTTTACACGCGAGTATCCTAATTCGATCATCGCGGACGTAGTTTCGTCGTCGTCCCAGCTGGGAGACGTATCGAATGCCCCTGAGCAAGCGTCGGCGCCGTTTCTCCATAAGGCTGAAGCTCGAGTCTACAGTTTGATCTGTCAAGGAAAATCAAATGCGACGATTGCCGCCGAACTCGGTAAAAGTGCGCATACTATAAATAACCAAACGCGTCGAATCTTCCGAACATTCAATGTCCGAAGTCGGGCGGCTCTAATTGCCGACAAAGTAGCTCGAGAAAAACTATCTCGGACCGGCTAAGCTAGCCCGCTGAAGGCGTTTGGCTGAGCCGAACGACATCGCGAGCATCACCTTCCGCTCGCACGAAGACGGTGAATCTACGCTGGCGGATCGTCGCTGGACGGAGTAGAAATTCGATTCGTTTTTCCTGTGCGTGAACGATCACCGCAGATATGTGTCGCCTTGGAATCAAGATGCTTGCGTTGCCGAATGCACACGGCTTGCTCTCATCGCGACTCGATGGCGGCTATCGCAAAAGATGGAAGCACAGCGCTTCATGCAACCTCGGCCGCGGCGGTATAACTTCTCGTGGCTCATACGTGGCTTCGGCGCAAACTTCGAGCGTCGATCATGGGAATCGCTAGTCGGGAATCAATTTTCCGAGCGAAGCGCTTAGCGCCTCGGCGACTGATCGTAACGTGAGATAAGACGGGTTGAGGCGGCCGCTCTCCAGATTCTGCAGTGTCCGTAAGGCGACACCGGCCTCGTACGCTGCTTCCTCCTGCGTGAGCCCCTTCGCCTCGCGCCTCTTCCGAATCGCCGCAGCGAGAGCATGGAGCTCCGGCTCTCTGCTAGCCCCCGATATGCGTTCGCGCTTCACGGAGCCATTGTGATTCTCTTCGACAGAGCACGCCACGTAGCAAGCTACGCGCAGGATCGTGCGTATCGCCATCCAAGTACACACTCCGCGCTCGTGTGGAGGCACTCTTGCACCGTATCGCAGCTATCGTTGTCGCATCGTGTCTTACAACGTTCGGCGTCATCATCACGAGAGAAGCGAGTCAGGCGCAATCAGAGGCGCTTCCGATGGCGACGCAGGTAAATCCAGTTGCTCGATCTCCTGTGACGATCGAACGCTGCCGGATGCTGAGCAATCAGAATTCTCAGATTTGGGCTACCAACGTCGTGATCGGAAATCGGACGAGACATGGCCTTGCGAACGCAAGCGTCGCGTTCACGGCTTACGACCCCGAGAACGTCAAGCTCGCGCAGACGACGATACCTCTGCCATTCTCTGACATCATTGCATCAGCTGACACAAGCCCTTTTGCGATCAACCTCGGCTTTCCGTTGGGAGAGATAACAGACGCGAAGCTCGTCGCCCGCATAAGCTGTCGTATCGCGAGTGCCGACTTCACGGGAAATCGGCACTGGCGCTATCCGCAACGCTGGCCCGAGCCGCTGCTCAAGTTGGCCGCCGAGGCGCCACCTTCAAAGACCAACGGCTTACCAGACGGCACGTCGTCGTTGTTGCGAGCTCAACGTCTGAGCGTGGCGGTGACGAATGCTTGGTCGGATCTCGTCGGCGGGACGCTCTACATCCATGATGCGATCGCCGTCCGCGGCAGCGATTTCGATCAAAGCCTTCGAGTGTCTGATCTCGTCCTTCAGATGCGGCTGTCGAACGGCAGTCTCCGGTCGTATCCCGCGCTGGCGCAGCCAGCGCCGACGTACCAGCGCATCGATCCGCTGGGCAGCCAGACCGCGACGGTCAACGAAGTCGACCCGTCGAACGATTTAGGTCGCATCGGCACGATGACCGTCCCGGCCCACGGGAGGGTGACGACGACGGTCACGTTCGCCGTCGCCGATCCGGTCGTCGATAAATCCGACGATCGCGGTGTGTCGGTTAAATGAGGCGACTGAGGATGCTTCTCACCTTCGCCGTAATTTCGTTCGTCGCATGTGCCGGCTCGGACGATCGCACTGCCGCAGTTCAGCGAGCCTTCGATGCCAGCCATCTCGACTGGAATTCCGTCACGCTCGGAAACGACTGCTACGATGGCCAACCGACGACACCCGATCCGAAAAAATATATCGGTATCCCGGGAGTTACGGTCGGTCCGAATACGTACCATCCAAACGCCTTAGCAAGATTTGACATCAACAAGATCAGATACTGTCGCGTCGTGTCTTGGAACCCGAAAGACCTGATCGCCCCGAACGAAGTATCACTCGGACGCTATGTCGTCGAGAAAGTCGGTCCGTCTCAAAGCACATACGGGATCGAGACCGCTCAGGTGCGCGCGAAACTCGTTACCTCCGCTCTCGGGCAATCGATGGTCGATCACGATCTCGCTTCGAAGAACCGGCTCGAATACACCACCTACGTGACGTTCTCGAAGGACGCGGACGGTCGAACCATTGCCAAACTGCCGGGCAGTCTCGCACAGCCAGCACCCTGAAGCTTCACGCAACCATTACGTGAGCCAGCAGCTCAAGGTCGTCGGAACGGCGTTCACATATCTGCAAGATCTCCGTCGCTAGTCAGCCGAGGGTGGGCGGCAAAGTATGGATGGCCGAGAGGTCGTCTCGTATTTACGGGTCAGCACGCAAATACAGGGGCTGAATGGACTCGGCATAGTAGCACAACGGGAGGCCGTGGTCAGATTTTTAGCGCGCTCTCTTGCGTGATCGTACGGAGTACGCCGAAGTGGAGACAGGTCGGAAAGACCATCTTCGCAATCGGCCACACCTTGTGGCAGCGGTACTGCACGCGCGGCACTCAAAGGCTCTGCTTGTGATCGCTCGGCTTGATCGGCTGGCGCAAAGCGTAACTCGTCACCTCACAATTGCTCGAGAGTGACGTCGAATCCATTGCCTGCGACAACCCGCACACGAATCGGACGGCGATTCAAATGCTCGCCGTGATGGCTGAGCACGAGTCGCGCATGATTTTGGAGCGCGTCAAGGTGGCCGTCGCCGTGCGCCGAGCGAGAGGCGACTCTTTCAGTCCCACCCGCGCGCTGATTCTCAACAGCGGAGAAGGGGCAGCTAGCCGGCGCGGAGGCAAGACGTTCGAGACACGCCTCATCTACGCTGATCCCGCCCCGATCGTGAGCCATCTTCGAGAGTGCAGCGAGCCCTTACGAGCGATCGTAAAACGCCTTGAAGCGTTGGGCTCCGGACGCAGACGGGTGGCAACCCTCGATCCTCTGTCGTGACCCTGGCCTGGCATCAAGAGACGGCCAGCCGTAAAAGTGTCCACCGAGTCCGACCGTTACCGTCGGCTGCTCGAGATACGGTGATCCGAAAACAACAACTTTCCACGGTCCGAGCGAGCGAGGCGATAGCGGCTGCGACGTTGCGAAGATCGCGGCTGCCGTGATTGCTGTTGGCCAGATTGGCCGTTGATCGCTCGCCGGCTCTTCAGATCGCCATGTTCGGGTAATCGGGGCGTAGTAAAAGGTGCCGTGTGCTCACGTCCGTCCACACGCCTCCTCGTTGATTGACCAGTCCTCGCGCGGTCAGTTCTCTAGCGACCTTTCGATATGAAAGCCCCTCGGCGCGCAGTGCGGCGGCGATCGGCTTGACATAGGCATATCGTTCTCGGGTCCGCGAGGTGCGTATCTCCGCAGAGCGACGGACGGCTGCAGGCTGAAGGTCACGCGGAAGATTATTGACATGCCGCCATGAACGGCCGGTCGCCTTCGCCTGAGCACGAACCTCGCGCATACGAGCCGAGATCAGTTCCGATTCGCGTTCTGCGAGCACCGCGAGGAGTGCGATCGTCGTATGGTCCGCCCAAGGCGCATCAGCGCACACGAAGTTGATACGGCTCCGAATGAGGGCGTGAACGACGGAGGGATTTCGCGCAAGGCGATCGAGCCGCGCGATCACGAGGATCGCCTCGACTGCTCGAGCATGAGCAAGCGCTTCGAGCAGGATGGGTCGCTTCTCAAGAGGCTGATGCCATGCGCTATCGACGTCGACGTATTCTCCGAGGATGTTCAGGCCGCTTCGTTCGGCGAACTCCCCAGCGCTAGCTCGTTGTGCCTCGATGCCCAGTCCGGTAGCGCCTTGCATGCGCGTCGACACGCGCAGATAGACAATTGCCTTGCATGAGGCCCGCGGCTCGATCGACGCTACGGCGACCGTCGTCGGTGTCGCATTTCGAGATGATGCAACTCGACGATAATTACGCGGCGCACAGCCGTGCCGGTCGCCGACGACCTCGTCGAATATCTGGTCGGCGAACCTGGCTGCACGATACGCGACGTCGGTATGCCGCCTGACGAGGGATTGAGCCGTGTGAATACTCCAGGGACGACCGGATCGAGTCGTGTGTCCGAGCCCGTTGAGATACGCTGCGATCTCCGTCCAGCTCCGCTCGCCTTCGCGCAAGCCAGCCGCAATCGGTGCGATATCAGCGTAGGCTTCGAGCGCACGATTAATATGACTGGCTCGCGACCCCTCGGCAGCCTTGCGGCGCGTCTCCACGGTGAAGCGCCATTTGGGCCGAGAGAAGTCGGCTCCACGTTCTCTGGCGGCTCTCATCGCCGCTTTCGTGCGGATGCTCGTAAGATTGCTTTCGTACTCTGCCATGACCGCCGCTAGGTGGAGCGATACTCGCGACGCTCCAGGCATGTCGGCGATCTCGAACGGGACGTCGGATCCAAGCAGCAACGCCGTAAGCGCGACGCTCCGGCTCAGGCGATCGAGCCGAGCGACGAGAATCGTCGCCTTCGCACGCCGAGCGACCGCAATCGCGTCCCGGAGTACCGGACGCTCCGCCAAACGATGCCTCCGGGCGCTGGAAACGTCCTCGAACTCCCGAACGCAGATACCTCCACACGCAGTCAGGAACGCTCGAAGAGCATCCCACTGCGCGTCCAAGCCTAGGCGTGAGTCACCCTGTTCACGCGTGCTCACCCGGACGTAGCAGACGAACAATCGATCCATAAATCTTTGCTCCGGACAGCGAGCTTGCATTCATCAGCCGTCCGTGAGCAACTCCTCGATCGGCGAAAACTCGACCTTGCCGTTCTCCAGGAGCGCATGAGAGATCCGATATCTAACCTCTCCTTCCTCGATCGTCGCTTCGACCAGACCGAGCTTGACTAGATTCGTCAGGTCATCGTCGCCGGCTATCGTTGAAAGCAACCTAGATTCGCGCATGACGGGATTCTGGCGGCGAGGCATTTCTTCCGCATGACGATTCTGTTGCCATAATGTTATGAGCCGATGAAGCCGCTGTGTTAAATCTCACCGTTGCACTTATTAGCGCACCAGAGCAAGTATTCCGATTCCCGCTGATTCGTTCGAACGACAGCGTTGATTTCAAGCGTTGCAACGTTGGCCCGGTGACGGCATAAACTTGAGCGAAATCCCTTGTTGAGCTCTGTGATGGAAACTCGCGCAGTCGCCTGGCTTCTATGTTCCCAAACCGGCGTTGTGTACCGTAGCATTGCAATCGGCTATCCTAGAACCATATCGCACGACGGTCGACTATGACCATCATGCATATGGCTCGACTCGTGGACGAACGCTCGCGTGCGTCCGTACGTGCGCACCGTAATCTACGCTGCAAAATGACGGTTGAGTGTGTCGTCGTCGAGGACGTACTGCGTTTACCAAGCCTTCGACTATGAGGATAATGTGCGATACCGTTACGGCTAAGGCATCGCAAACGGTCCCGCATGACCGACCTTAGATCATGTTTTTTACTACCGTACTGAGAAGTAGCTCCTTCCTTGCGCATGCATCATCTGTAAGTCGTGTTGTTTTAGCAATCTTAGTAATTTTGGTTGCTGTCCACTTGACATTGCGGCTGCATACTGAGCAATACTGCGACTAGTTGATACGCCACTTCTCTTCAATAAACTAGTCAAAACCGCGATCTCACTTATCTGACTCGACGGCGATGTTAGTGCTGAGCGCCCATTTAGAACGACGTCCAAAAATTTCGATTCTGGAGAACCATTCAATGTCAGCGCGGTCTTCGCCGTCGTGTTTCCCGCAACGTAAAGATACCCGTCCTGTGATACGCCGATCTTGCTGATTCGCGTCATGGTTGGGAAGTATACGGGTTGTTTTATCGAGCCAAACGTTGCTTTGGACAGAAACAAGACGGCGTCTATTCCTGGTATCAACGGTGGATCGTCAAGAAAAAAATGCGTTGACGCCGGTTGCCTATCTTCGACCAAAATAGTTTGCCCGACTGAAACACCTTGATCAGGTCCAAGCAGGTGCCGTGCAATGCCCGTAACGCGAACGGCTCGAATAAAGTACGTGAATGCGCCGCTATTTTGTGAGGCAACGGTCGCAATGCTTTTGACGCGAGCAACAAGCGTCGATGCTAAGTAAAGAGATGGCAGGCTGACAGTACCGCTAGCAGTATGATCGTCCAGATGAATCGATACTTCGTGATTTTCAGCTCGAACCCGGCCAAGGTCCGTCGGTCCAGTTCCTTGATACGCGTTTGCGACAATCCCTCTTGAGGCTTCAGCTACGCCCGCATTGTAGGGCTGTACCGGTTGCGCCATAGTGCAATGTGTTGTATGGCAGGCTCCTGGCGGGCCGGAACCGGGCGGGTTTCCTGGTTTTGTGGATTTGTTCTTAGTGCTCCACGTAGGGTCATACGTATTAAGAAGATAGCTTAAGTCATAGCTGTTAATAGCCGTACTCGCTCCACTAGCGTAACACGCCGGCGTCGTTTGATCCGGATTGTCAAGAGCGTAGTACATGATCGAACTCGTGTAGTTGGAGTGATTCAAGCCGAGCGCGTGACCAATCTCGTGAGCCGAGGTGGAATACAAACCTTGGTCACCGTACGGCGTCCCCGCGCCGATGTTAATTGTTGCCGATTGTATGTTCGTCTGAGCGACCGTGCTCCCACCTGGAATTTGTCCGAACGACTCGGTTCCGCCCTCGCCGTTCTCGCTGACCGAGGACGCTTCATATACGGCCACCTGAGCACCCGAAGTGACCAGCTGCGGCGAGAGCTCAAGGATGCCTGGCGCGTCTGCAGCTAGCGCATTGTCCCATTGTTGCACCGCGTTAGAGAAGTCAGTATAGAAATTTGACGCGCCGTTCATAATTTGGAAATTCAGGCTTGCCGTATAGCCCAGTCCTTTCGGCCACTGGAAAGATACCTGTGACACAGCGCCGTTCGTGAATGTGGTCGTCCATGTAGCCGGTAGAACTGCAACTCCGGGTGCTGAATTGCAATCGTTTTTTATTGGTCCTTCATTGTCAACTGGATCGTTATTCAACGATGCAGATGCAATAGAAACGTTCGTAGGAGTCCCCGCCGTTGCACCTCCAGCTGAACCGCCGGTGAATTGACAAGAGCACAACAGGACTAGGCTCAGTACGGACAAGACGATACGCTTCATGAATCCTCCAGCATCGCGACAAAAGAGCAGGGGAGCCTCGGTAAGGCCCCTGAAATTCGTTTTCTGGGTGACTCGTTCGAATTTGGCTACATGGTAGATTTTCCCTACACTTGGAACAGATGAGATGGTGAGCTAATAACGATGAGGCGACGAATGCGACGAATAGCAATCATAACGTTGACTATTTCAGGAACAATGGTGGCGGGTTTCATAGCTCTTAGTATGTTGCTCGCGCATCATCCGAGTGTTAACAGTGCGTCAACGAAGCCATATCATTATGAGATCGGTTGTGTCCAGAATAGAGTCATTTATGATTACGCTTTCCTGCCGAAGGACGCAGCAGAAGCAAAAGCACGGCGAGATCGAAGACCGAAGTATCGATACTTCGGGAAAGATTGTGAATCGCTAATCAAGCGTGACGGCTTGTGATTGTTTCGCTATTTGTTGCAGATTCCGAGAGTCAAGCGTCTGATCTGACGAAGCTCTCCTTCAGGCATGGTCAACATGAACGCATCCGCGCCGTATCGCCGGATGCGACGATATCGTTGATCGGCAAGGTCATCGTTGCTTGACTTATCCGGATATGGTCAGGAGTTAATTGCTGCGCTCATAGACATCACATCGTGAAATCGTGGATGCCGCTTGTAGCAGTTCTGTCACGCGACGGTGCTCGGCGGTCGCCTGACGTCTCGATGTGGCTGCGTTATTCCATAGGTCGCCCGGAACGGGAAGTCCGCTCTGGTCGAGCTCGTCAATGATCCGCTCTCGGACCATGTTCGCGCGGCGCTGATAGGTCATGTCAAGTTGCGGTTTCTCGGCGCAGACGCGTAGAATGATGCGGACCATATGCATGCGCCGATGCGTCGACGAAGAATGATGCTGTAGATACGCGTAGTTTCGATATAAACCGCTTAGATACGAGTTCTGCAACAGGCGTGGAATGACGGCGTCGGTCGTCGGGTCTCGCCGGATCGAGTCTCGATTCTCGTGGTCCACCAACGCGCCCCGGATTCGAGCGTATCTACGACGATGTTGCTCATACCGTAGCAGGTCACCACAATAAAGTTGCCCGTTCATCATTGAAGATCGCAGCATTTATTTTATTGAAGCTGTTAGCTGCGTAGCCTTGGCCGCCTCACTCGTTTGTATTTCGAGCTTGTAAGATCGGACGATTGCGGACGCGACGACTTCTGCAGAAGGACACATTGGTGCAAATCCATAGATAGGACTCACGAAATCGGGCCGGCCTCGCTTGAGTCATGCTCCGAACTCTTTTCGATCTCTTGGGCGCAACAGGAATCGACCTCAAGCGTGCAAACGAGGAAATAGAGGCGACGCTGACGGTCTACGGTCATTCAAATCTCCGTGTCAGGGTACATTCGTGAGCTTCCATCGTGCGCCAATAGCCACCCGAGAGAAGCCTCGCATAATACGAAGCCATGATCGGTGGCGGTGACTGGCTATAGATCGG
>CAZZUZ010000005.1:0-26366 GCA_964657315.1 Vulcanimicrobiota bacterium | reverse complement strand
AACGCCGACGCCGACGCCAACCTCAACGCCATTGCGCGTCCTCATCCATGCATATCTCCCCCCGCTGAGGCCCGGGCGCCAGCAGTCGAGGTCGCAGCCCTCGCCTTTACCAACGATTACGCCCGTGCCAGGACCGACGGTAGTCGTTTCCGGCCCGGTGATGATCGATACTCCGATCGCCACGTCATCGCCCGACATCACTGAGATCATCGCAGCGACGCCAACGGCGACGCCTATGCAGACTCGCCGCGCGGCGCCTGTGACGACGTCCGTTGATCTTCTGGACAAGTTGTTTCGGAAACGGGCAACGCCATCGCCTTCACCGTCATACGTTCCCTCGCCAACGCCAGGACCGATTGCGTCGCCGGAGCCAACACCGTCACCGAGTCCGTCGCCCAGCCCCAGTGCGCCTGCGCCTGTTGCGACGGTTATGGGGGGTGCATTCGTTGCGCGAGCACGTGCGAGCGCGTCGGATTTTGCCTATGGCCTCGTCGGTGGAAAGTGGACGTGCCGGACATTCTCGAACACGCCGATCTCGCACATCTATCGTAGAGACGAAGATGCCGTCTCGCTGTTAGTCGATACGAACGTGCAGGTGGCGGGGCGCTCTGCAACGCTCACCGAGCATTATCGCTATCACGTAGCAACAGGGCGCTGGTCCGTATCTCTTGCCGATGGGCAATTTGTTGCTACGGCACCTCAATGGACGGGCGTGATTTGGACATTTACCGGAATCGATTCTGAGGGCGGCCGAGCGACGGAAGCAAGAATGATTTATAGGCGTATCGACTCTGACTCATTTACGCGGACGTTCTTACGCAACGAGACGGACGGTACGATAACGCGCTCCGGCGAGCAGTGTTTGCGAGTGTCTACGTAACGAAGGCCCTAGCGCGTAGGGCCCTTTGATATAAGCGACCGAGCAGCTACTATACTCGGTATCGCGATCTGCAGCGTCTAGGCGGAACTTTCTTTCTGAAAGCCATTAGTTTGGGCGTGATCATGTCCAACTTAGTGCGGACTTAGCTATTGCTAGCTACAGCAGAAAAACGCTTAGCGTTTGCATGCGTTGCGGTTTGCGGAAAGATTTGTTCTTTCTCATTACGGTATTGCGGTACCGAGTTGAATTCGTTCAACAATTTCACTGAAATATTCCGATCAAACGGCCATAAGTCTCATTGTTTACTCAGTGTAAAAAACATATAATGCAATTCGAGGCTGTACGGTGAGATTGTAAACTTTCACCGATGATCGCCCGTTAGAACGCCAATGCGAGACCGGCACTCGTGTTCTACGCTAATTGGATTTTGTGGGGAACGCAAAAAAATGAAGAGCAAAGTCTGTGTCGTTGGGACAGGATACGTCGGCATGGCGTGCTGCGTTGGTTTAGCCATGCTGGGACACAATGTTCACGGATTTGACATCATGTCGGAACGTATCGATCGTCTGCGCCGCGGAATCGCCCCGTACCAGGAAACGAATATCGATAGTTTGTTGCGCGAGCAGCTGGCCGCGGGAGCCCTCGAATTCTCGAACTCAATTGAAGCGGCGTCTCGCGATTCGGACGTCATCCTCGTCGCTGTGGGCACGCCGGCCCGTGAAGATGGTGCAGCGGATCTCTCGCACCTCTTCGGAGCGATAAAGATGCTCTCGATGGTCGACTTCCTGAGGCGCCCGACGATCGTCATTCGCTCGACGGTTCCTCCTGGTACCTCTGAAACGATCGCAGAATCCGCGTCCGGCTGGGCCGACGTCGCATTCGCGCCCGAATTCCTACGCGAAGGCTCGGCTATCGTCGATTTTCTCGACCCCGACCGAATCGTCGTCGGCAGCGACAGTGAAGCCGCCGCGAACCGTTATGTCGAACTCTTCGAGTCCCTCGAGAAACCGGTCGTCCGCACGACCCGTACTAATGCCGAGATGATCAAGTGCTGCTCGAACGCGTTTCTTGCGCTCAAAATCAGCTTCGCTAACGAAGTTGCCAACCTGTGCGACGCTGTCGGTGCGACCGCCGACGATGTGCTCTTCGGCATCGGCTACGACCGGCGTATCGGAAAAGAGTTCCTGATGCCGGGTATCGGCTTCGGCGGACCGTGTTTCGAAAAAGACGTCAAGAGTATGCATCACACCTCGGAGAAGTTCGGCACGGGCAGTCAGTTGTTCTCTGCAACGCTACGCGTCAATGAGCGCCAGCCGATGCTCATCGTCGAGAAGCTCGAAGCGGCGCTCGGCACCCTAGAGGGTGTCCGCGTTGGCGTTTGGGGTCTGACTTTCAAAGCCGGCACGAGCGACACGCGCGATTCTCTGGCGACGCGCATTGTCGACACACTCTCCGAACGCGGCGCGACGACGATCATTTACGATCCGGCAATCCACGTGGCGCCATTGCCACAACGCAGTCACCTCGTGCGCAGCGCGCTCGAAGCAGCCGAATGCGACGCACTCGTCGTCCTTACCGATTGGCCCGAGTTCAAGACCGTTGACCTTGTAGAAGTAGCCTCGCGGCTACGCCGCGGTGTCGTCGTCGATGGACGGAATGTGTTGGACGGCGCAAAGCTTGCGAGCCTCGGCGTTCACTATAAAGGCGTTGGACGCCCACTTCCTGGGAGACAGGTTCCTGCAGTTCTCTCGCAAGCAATCTGAATTCTCGCGGCTGTTGCTCGTGGCCCTAGGCGAAGAAAGACGGTTTTTTCCAAAACCGTCTTTTTTGCTTTCACGAGCCGGGTAACGTTCTATAGCGGAGCAACTACAGCCGCTGGGGATGACGGGGAGCAGCACGTTGTCAGCGTGGAGTCGAGATTTCCGCAAGCAGCTTTATCTCGCACAACGTGGCTAAAAATTTCTGAAACGGCGCGTAGACGATCCGTGTTTGCGGGCGATCACGGCGACGATTACGCATTTGGCCTTGCAAAGCAGCATCAGCGTATGCGAGCGCGGCTGCGAGCGACGTGCGGCCTCATCGCAAACAATTTGGACGAGGACGACAAATTCGGGCATCTTAAGAAGACCGTGCACGGCGCTGAATGAACGTCGCTGCGTAATGCCAAAGCCGCTTCGCTTGCTCATGATCGGCCATCCGTACACCCTGCAAGAGTTGCGCCGCTTGCCCAACGAAATCGCGATCGCGGCGAACGATCGTTTCGAAGTGACTGTGGTCGGTCCGGCGTTCTATCATGGCAGCCCGCGTTTCGGCGATCTCGAACCTGCGCATCTCGTCGTCGAGCCTGGGGAAACGGCGCGCATTGCAGGCATGCCAATGTTCGTCACTAGCAACGTGCATTTGGCATTTTGGGGCGACGCGGTACGACGCCTCATGCGCGAACGTTTCGACGTCGTGCACTGTTGGGACGAACCGTTCAACTTTTCATGCACGCAGGTCGCACGGCTTGCCCCGCGCGATGCGGCGTTTAGTTTCTATTCTTTTCAAAACATCGACAAGCGCTATCCGATTCCATTCAATCGCTTCGAACGCTACACGCTGGCGCGTGCCGACGGCTGGGTCGCTGCCGGCAAACTCGTTGAAGACGTGCTTTTGCCGCGTCCCATGTACGCAGAACGACCGCATCGAATTCTCGGTCTCGGTGTCGACATTGCGCGCTTCAAGCCCGACGAGCTCGCGCGCCGCGACGTGCGCGCGAAGTACGGCTGGGACGATGGTAGCGACGTGCCGGTTATTTGCTATCTCGGGCGGTTCACAGAAGCTAAAGGCTTGCCGATTATGATGCGGGCGCTCGAGAAGATCGGCAAACCGTGGCGCGCGCTGTTCATCGGAAGCGGCGATCTCGAAGGCAACGTCGCGAAATGGGCCGAGCGCTATTCCGGCCGCGTCGCGATCGCGCATAATCTCCCGCACGCTGAAGTTGCACGATATCTCGCCGCATGCGATGTGCTGTGCGCCCCTAGCCAGACGACACCGAAATGGAAGGAGCAGTTCGGTCGAATGCTCATTGAAGCACTCGCATGTGGCGTCGCAATCGTAACGAGCGACAGCGGCGAAATACCGTTCGTGGTCGGCGACGCGGGCATTATCGTGCCCGAAAAGGACGAGGCGCGTTGGTACGACGCGCTTGATCGCGTGATCTCAGATCCTACATTACGCGCTTCGCTCGAAGCGCGCGGTCTCGCGCGAGCGCGCGAGCGGTTCGCATGGCCGGTCGTCGCGAGCGGCCACATCGACTTCTTCGAAGGGATCGTCGCCACGAAAGGTCTACGCCGGGGTTAAGATCCGATCGTAAACGTCGACGAGCCGGACGATGTGCCGGTCCATCGAACTCGGACGTGCCCAATATGCTTCGTATGCGGCGCTGCCCATGTGGTCGGCGAGATCTGGATCCGCGAGCGCGCGAAGTTTGCGGCTGAGGTCTTGTTCGTCGCCGCTACGAAACGTGAGCCCCGTGACACCGTCGACGATGTCGTATCGAGCAGCGCAGACGTCGGAAACGATGACGGGAATTCCGAGCGCGAGCGCTTCGGGCACGACCAATGGCGAGGCTTCGTACCACCGCGACGGCAGCACGAGAGCGCGCGCCCGGCGCAGATGCGCCTGCACGTCCGTGTGAGGAACCCAGCCCGTATATTCGGCCTGGGAGAATCCGGCGCGGATGTCCGGGCCTATCGGGCCGTCGCCGACAAAGAGCGCCTTCGCTCCGGCGTGCTTCGCTGCAAGACTAAAGATGTCGGCGCCCTTTTCGGGCGAGAGCCGGCCGACGAATGCGAAGAGTTCATTGCGCTTGACGTCGACGCGCGGCAAGCGCACGACGTCGATCGGATTGTCGACGTCAAAAAAGCGCGCAGAATGCGGCAGATATCGCTCTGATATTTCTTTGCTGTAGCGCGAGACGAAGATAAAGTTTTGTACACGTATCGGTATGCCGCCGACGTGCTCGGTGACGAATTGCCGGGCGACTCGATATGCTTTCTGGCTCCCGCTACGCGGGTCGCAGTTCGCGGTGATGCAGGCGAGGCTCATCGGTTGCAGGCGGCATGGCGCTTTTTTCTTGTGATCGTAGAACGACCCGTTCGGACAAAAAGTAAAGTAATCATGAATCGTGAGCACCATGGGGAACGAGAGCTCGTTCGCTACCCGCGCAACGCTCGAGGAGAGCGCCTTCATCCAACTATGGATATGCACGACGGTCGTCCTCGGATCGCAACCTGCGAGGATCGTACGCATAGCCTGCGCGGCTGAAAAATTCCACAGCCCGCGAAGCGCGCCGCGGCCCCGATTGCTATCGTTCAGGAAATCCGATTGGTCGAGACAGATAACCTCGAGCAGCGGCACGCCGATCAGATGCGCGTCGACAGGACCGGTGGCCGCCAGTACCATCGTGTGGATGCCAGCGCGCGCGAGGGCCAGAGCAGATGAAAGCCCGACCTGCCCGTTGCCGCCGTTTACGAAAGCGTAATCGGCTACGATAATCGCCGTTTTGACGTTCACTGATACTTATTTAGCAGAAAATTATTCAACTGCAAGCGGATTTTGCTTCCATCGTATTCAGCTTGCCAAGAAACATTGTTCGAATGCCAAGCGAGGCGACCTCGATTCATGTCGAACCTGTAAGAGTAGGTCCTTATCTTTCTAGCCATTGGTCTTATTGTGTGAAGGCGCCTGAGCCCTTATACTCTTATTGCCCGTTGAAACGCATCGGCGCATTCTCGGCTTTCAACGGCCGCTTCGCGGTCGCTCTGCGGTTGAAGCCGAAGAGTTCCCCCAGGATGAGGTAAATGTCTCTCCCTAAGCACCTACTTCCCTCGCTTGCCGTCGCGCCGGTTCTCGCCGCGATGCTCGCCGGTCCGGCATTGGCTTCAATCCATCCTGGCGATCAGCTGAGCGTTCACGTCTTCAATCATCCGGAACTTTCGTCCGACACGGTCAAAGTGGATTCTTCCGGACACATCACGATCGCCGTGGTCGGTCCTGTAAAAGTCGCAGGTCTAGAGGCCGGCGATGTTGCGAAGATCCTTAAGCAACGCCTGACGCCATACGTTCCCTATCCGGCCGTCGACGTCGTTGACTCGACCGAAGCTACCGTCATTTTCGTTGCCGGTGGTCCGGGCGGCGTCATCCCATTCTCGCCAGGCGAAACGCTTGCAACGGCTCTGGCCGATGTCGAAAAGGAGCTTCAGCGCAGTCAGTCCGGCGCGACGGCCACTTCGTCGAACATTACGGATCAGATTGATCGCTCGCGCATCGACATACGCCGCGTGTCGGTCATCCGCGACGGCAAGCATATCGGCACGTTCGACATGCAAGCGCTGCGCCGCGTAGGCAACCCCGGTCCGGCGCTGTTTGCAGACGATACGGTCTCGTTCGCAGACAAGCCCGTCGAAGTCAACATTCTGGGCGACGTCGTCACGCCGGGTAAGACGTTTCTCTGGGCCGACGAGCCGATGACGGACGCGATCGCGCAGGCGGGCGGCTTGCAACCTGACGCTGCAACGGGCCGCATTCAATTCTCACGCGAAGGTGCTGCACCACGCCTTATCGCCCTCGGAGACAGCGAACTTACGTCCCCGGCGCAGGAAGGCGATACCATTAACTTTCCTACCGCACCGCGCGTGACGGTCGCCGGCATGGTTTACACTCCCGGCGTTACGACCCTAAAGTCCAACTTTACGTTGCTTAGCGCAATGTACAGCGCGGGCGGTATACAGAAGTGGGCAAACTTAAAAGACGTTCAGGTTACTCATCAAGGTGACACCAAGCATTATGATGTCACCGACCTTACGCACGGTAACCAGTCAGTCAATCCGCAGCTATCCGATGGCGATCTTGTCTTTGTGCCGGAAGGCCATAAGATTGACTACTCGCTCTTTTTCGCGACGCTTTTCAGCGCAGGCAACCTGGCAACGCGCTTTTGATGACGGCATGGTTGCTCTAGCAGCCGTCGAACCAGACGGGTTCGCAAGACGATCCCCGTCCAGCCTGGGCTCTTTTCTTACCAAATTTAACCTTATTCAAGTGGTGCTTTAAATGGACTCCGTTACGCGTCCCGACCATTCGTTCGTCGAAGTTCTTCACCGGCGGCGCTGGGTCGCGTTGGTTACGCTTGCGGTAGCTCTTGGCGCCGTGGTTGCTCTCGCATTACATGTTAAGCCGAAATATGGTGCGATGGCACACGTGTTGCTCGTCAACGATTCCGGCGGCCGCGACCCGATCACGGCTGGCTACGACATGCCGACAATCGCCACGAGTTCGAGCGTCGTCAGCGCGGTACGTGAACGGCTTCACTTGGCAAAGCCTGTTGCGGACATTCAAGCGGGCATTTCGGCTCACGTTGCGCCAAGGTCAAGCATTATGACGATTGCGTATAAGAGTAAAGATCCGGCGGAAGCGGTTATTGTTCCCAACGCTGTCGCTGAAGAATTCACAAAGTTTTACGCGACGCTCCCTGGCAAACGCTCGCAGGCCGTCGTTGATGCGTTTGCGTCGGAGATGAAGAGTATTCGCGTCCAACTCGCCCACGTCGAAGCTCAGCTGGAGAATTCCTCGGCCGGCCATGTGTACGTCGGTTCCCAAACCTCGCTCGACAATCTGGCGGGCCAGCTCTCGATTTTGCGCCAGCAGCGCGGCGTCGCTTACGCGCAACTCGTTAATGATCAAAGTGATCTAGCCGCCGATCGCTCGCAGCCCGGCCGCACTGCAAAGATCACACGTGCCGAAATTCTTAACAACGACCGCCACTATCGCCAACTCGCAACCGATGTCGCTAAAGACGCGAGCGCGTATACAACGACAAAAGCGAGCGTGACCGACGCCTACCCAGGCATTGCCGGTTTTCAGGACAAGGTCAAAAAAGAAGAGTCGGCACTCGCAAAGGCGCGTGAAACGGCGCTGGACAGTCCCGACGCCTACAGCCCATCACTTGGCGGTCAGATTGTTGCGACGGACAAAGCCAATTCGCTGGTTTCGGGCGATCAAGCCCGCGTCAAAGCATTAGATACGCAAATTGCGTCTTTATTCAACGACTTGCATTCGTCTCAAACGTCTGCAGAATCGCCGAGCCTTGGAAATCTGCGGGCGCTTCGTGATTCTCTTGAGACACGTTATCAAACAATTGCAACTCGGTTTGCCGCCGCACAGGCGAATGCGGCGGAATCCAACTCGCTGGGACAGGCCATTGTGCTCGACCGAGCCTACAAGGCCGACCCCAACATCATAGGGCCGAAACTGATCCTCGCAATCGGAATTCTCGTCGCATTTTGCATTGCGTTCGGTTCGGCTTATCTGGCCGAAATTGTAAATCCAAAGCTGCTCTCTCCCGTCGACGTCGAGTCTCTCTACGGAGCACCGACGCTCGCTTCGATTCGCAACTCATAGGACATAAATGAAGACGATTTCTCTGCATGAGCAGTTCGATCTGCTCCGCGCGAAGATCGAGTCGCTGGTCAAGCCCTCGGTCGTAATCGTCGTCTCTTCGGCGTGTCCGGGTGACGGCAAATCGGTTACCGCATTTGGACTAGCGACGAGTTTCGGATCATCTGGATACCGCACGTTGCTCGTCGACGCGAATCACGTGCAGCCGTCGCTACTCGACGATCGCGCTCCGACGAGCCTCGAAGCAATTGCGTCGAACGGCCCGAGAAACTACGCGCGCTCGGTCGTCGATGCGCCATACGGTCTGCTCTCGATCGTGAAAGAATCGCTACGCAGTAACGCGTCACGCGTCTCCCTCTCGCGAATGCTCGACGTCTGCCGCGAGAACTACGAGGTCATCATTATCGACTCGGCTCCGCTCATGGAGTCGAACATCGCAATGACGCTTTCGAAACTTTCGGACGGCATGCTGATCGCAATCCGTGCCGGTCGCAGTGTCAAGCGCGCCGATCGCGATCTCATTCATGCGCTCGAGACCCAGCGTCTGCCAGTCATAGGCACGGTCACGATCGAAGCTACGGCGATTCGCGATTTCGAGAAACGCCTCGAGCGCCGGCCGGCTACGGTTTCGACGTTGCCAACGGCCGATGGAGCGACGCGTCATCGTAGCAGCGCCGCAATCTAAACGCTCGATCGAGAACGAATGGCGTTGGGTCGCATTGACCATCACCGCATTCGTTTTTACGCCGGAGTTGCGCCGGCTCATCGATTGGAAAATCCACTTTTCTTCAATCGACATCGTTTCGCCACTACCGCTGGTCATGTTAATTCCAGTCGCGTGGTTTGCGTTCAAGCAACGAAAGCGGCTAGTTGGCTCGCCTTTCGTCATGATTCTGGCGGGTTGGACCATATCGATGGGTTACGGCGCTCTCGTCGGCGTCATTCAGAAAGCGCCGATGACATCGGCATACGCATTCGCGCTTTTCGTTCTGCCAATCAGCGTCGCGGCGTGGATGCTAACAACGGACATGTCGGCCCGGCAGATGCTACAGCGCTTCGCTCGACTTCTGCTCCTCTTGGGCGGCCTAACGGGCGCGTATGGCGTATTCCAATTTGTCGTAGCTCCGCCTTGGGATACCGCGTGGCTTCAGTCGATAGAAGCCGGCAGCTTTGGCGATCCGGTACCGTTCGGGATTCGCGTTTTCAGCGTTCTGAATGGTCCTGGAATTATGGCGACATTTCTAGCAAGCGTCATCGTCATCACAGTGACGACGCTGGACGTTCGAAAATTTTGGGAACTCTGTGCAGTGGCATCGATCTTCGTAAGCCTCATCCTAAGTATGGTGCGTACATCCTGGTTAAACGTACTTCTCGGGCTTGCCGTATTGGCGCTCGTGCATCCTCGGCGTATGCGAGCGGGCATGAATATCGCTTTGCTTGCAGTCATCTCAGTCGTCGCGGTTTTTGGATTTCTCGCAGTTTCGCCCGATGAATCGTTTCGTCTAACGCTCGCTCAAAGATTGAGCACGTTTCAATCTTTGTCCGAGGACGGTTCGGCGGTCGCTCGTGCTAATGCAGCCAATGAGGCACTGAAGGCTTCGTTAGACAATCCGCAGGGCATCGGCTTGGGCGCATCGGGCACGCCAGCTAAACTGACTCCACAGAGTACGAGCGCGTATTTTTATCAAGCGGATCCGGCTATAGACAATGGTTATATTTCGCGAATATACGAGACTGGCTTTTTCGGATTTTTCGCATTTACCGTGACGATGCTTCTAGCGGTTGGCGTGTGTTTTTCTGCTTTACGGAAGGCAGGCATAGTTAAAAACAAAGACGATACAGAGGTGGTTGCCGTATCGCTTGCATTCGTTGTCGGCGCTCTCGGCAGCTTCTACGGCGGCGACTCGATCGTCGGCGTTTCCGGGGTTCTTTTCTTTATTGCCGTAGCGTTGCCATGCAAAGTTATCTCGGAACTCGATCGCGCGGAAACGTCGCTTGCTGCCAATCGATGCGCCGAACCCGATAAAAAATACCGTGCCGAACCCGTTCTAAATATCGTAAAGATCGGACGGTGACTTTTTAGACCGAGGTAACCGCCTTATAAGCTTCGACCATTTTCTTCGTAGCCGCGTCCCATGTAAAGTGTTCGAGTACGCGCAAGCGTTTCGCCGCGCCGATAATGCGAAGACGGTGCGGGTCGGCGAGTAGGTCAATAATGATCCTCGCGAGGGCCCGGTCGTCGCCGGGCGCGAAGAGCATGTCGCCTTCGGTGCCTAACAAATAGGGAATGCCGCCGGCGTTCGTGCCGGCAACGGGCTTGGCGCTGGCCATTGCTTCGAGCACAACCATGCCGTACGGCTCGCCGTACGAAGGCACTGCGACGATCGAAGCCTGACGGAGTTGATCCGGCATCGTTTCGCGCGAAACGCCGCCGATAATGTCGATACGACCGCAATGCTTCGACTTTGCGACAATCGCCTCAACGTCTGCCGACTGTGGCCCACCGCCGGCGATCGTCAATCGAACGTCGGCGTTGGCTTCTCCGATTAGTTCGAACGCATCGAGCATCGTGAACACGCCTTTGTGCGTAGCACAACCAATCATCAGAATTGTCGGAGGTCCGGATTCGTGTCCGTTCGCACGCGGTGCGAAAAGTGACTCGTCGATGCCGTTTGGCACGACGAAGAGTTTCTTCGATTTGGGTGAGAGGCCTGGGAGACGGTTTAGCGCGTACGGCGTGGTGATTAGGAGGCCACTGGCTAATCGTTGCATCGCGAGGTCTATCGCGACGCGCAACACGCCAACTGCGTTCGCGCGAAAACGTTTCAAGATTGGTCCCGCTGATTTCGTTACAGGCCAATCGCCATTATAAGGCCCCATGACCAGCGGTACGGGCACGCCAAGCATTCCGAATGAATAACCTCGTACGACCGGATTGAACTGGTGGATAATGTCGAATTTGACAGTGCGCGCGAGTTCGTTATAGAGAGCTCGCGAGCGCACAATGTAGTTCGCGAGTTTGAGCACCGGATTCTTCGAGCGAGGCGCGAGTTCGAAGAGATGCACGCGGGGCGGGGGCGCCGATTTGAGATCGAGGCGCGGAGTCACGACCCAGAGTTCGTGCCCCTGGGCTGCGAGCGTGGATATGAACCCCCACACGATCAACCCGTCCCCGTGTGCCGCGTAATCCGTCAACCGATGCGACGCGTGCACGACAAAGATCTTCACTGATTCGACTCTAACACAGCCGCGTACACTTTCTCGAGTTCGTCTACGACGCGTGGCCACGCAAAGCGTTCGACGGCTAGGCGCCGGTTATTCGCGCCGAGCGCTTGCGTCCGCGATTCGTCGTCGAGTAGCGCAAGAATTGCGTTCGCGAGGGCCAGCGGATCGCCCAGCGGCACGACGGGATTGTCCGTGCCTGCGACGAGATGGCGAACGCCTCCCGAATCGTTCACGACGACCGGCTTGCCGCACGCAAGCGCTTCGACGACGCTCTGCCCGTATGGCTCGCCGAGTGCCGCCGAGACGACGAGCGTACACGCCCGGATCCAGCCGGGTACGCGATCGTTTGGAACAGGACCAACGATTTCAAGGCGGCTACCCCACTCGTTGTGGCAGGCGCGTTTAATCGCCGCAGCCTCGAGATTTCCCGTACCAACGAGCACGAGTCGCGCGTCCGGCCGACTCGCCGCGATGAGGTCGAATGCGTCGAGAATCACGGCAAAACCCTTGTGCGGCGCGATCTGACCGATGAAGAGCACGCTAACGGGACGCAGCCGTGGATCATTTGCTGCCTTCTGCGGCGAGTAACGTTCGATGTCGACGCCGTGCGGAATTTCCCATACGCGATCACGCACGGCGCATACGAGCGGGATGCGATTTCGCGCGAATGGCGTTGCCACGATCAGCGCGCCGGCGAAGCGTTGCTGTAAAGCGTCGATTGCGAGCTTTAGTGCCATGCGGAGCCACTCGCCGATGCGCGCGGTGCGCATACGATGCAGCGGTACCTCGTACGGCCAATCGCCGACATACGTGCCGAGCACGATCGGAACGCGCGTGAACGCCCACGGCAGCGTAGCACCGCGCAGAACGGGATTCATTTGATGAACGAGGTCGAATTGATGCGTGCGTTGCAGGCGCCTAAACGACGCGAACGCCTGCAGCATGTATGCGGGCAAGCCAAAATTCGCGAGCCCACGTACAACATGGACCTCTACGTTCTCCGGAATCTCGCCCGCGATAGAAACGCACGGCGCGACGACCGTCAAATGATGGCTGCGGCGCGCGAGTTCGCGTATGAGCGCCCATTGAATGAGGCCGTCGCCGTGATAATCGTGATCAGTGAGCTTCGTCGCGCCGTGCGGGACGAAGATCGAAAGCGGCTTCAGACTTTGATGGGCTGGTCCGCACGGAACCACACGAGCGTGCGGCGCAGGCCCTCTTCTAGGTTCGTCGTCGGGCCCCAGCCCATCGAACGGGCAAAGGTGAGATCGGGACGGCGGCGTTGCGGATCGCCAGGACGGGCCGGCTTGTCACTGCGTTCCCAGGGTACTCCCGCAACCTTGGCGAGCGTTATAAGGATGTCTTCGACCGTGCGTTCGTCGTCGCTACCGATGTTAAACGGCTTTAGGACGAGATCGGGATGTTCCGAGACCATGATCAGCGCTTCGACGGCGTCGTCGATGTAAGTCATCGACCGCGTCTGGCGGCCGGTGCCTTGCACCGGAAACGCATTGCCCTGCGACATAGCTTCGAGCGCCGCGGGAATCAAACGGCCGTCACCAATCTGCATGCGCGGTCCGTAACAATTAAAGAATCGAACGATTCGCCCGTTGAGCGCTTTGGTGCGTACCGCCGCAGCAACAGCGGCCTCCCCGAAGCGCTTGCCTTCGTCGTAGCACGAACGCGGACCGATTGGATCAACGTTGCCGAAGTACGATTCTTTTTGAGGATGCTCGAGCGGATCGCCGTAGATCTCTGACGTCGACGAGTACGTAAACGACGCATTGCTTTTGAGCGCGAGTTCTATGAGGGCCATTGTCGCGGTACCATTGACCGCGAGCGTGCCCCATTGATCCGCTTCGTATGCTTCCGGGCTCGCCGGCGATGCGAGATGAAAAACGCGTTTCAGCGGCCAGCAAGCCTGGTTACGCAGCACGTCTTCTAATTTGAATCCGGGATCGGTAAGATCTCCGAAGACGAAAGTGCAGTGACCGGTTTCGATGGCTTCGCTGAGGTTGTCGATGCTGCCCGTAGACAGATTGTCGACCACAACAACCGCGTCGCCGCGCGCGATCAGTGCGTCGACGAGATGACTTCCCAGGAAACCCGCGCCACCGGTGACGAGAGTCGTTTCTCGATCGGCTTTGCCTTTAAAAAAGTTCATGGCTAAAAGGCTCCCTTATGAATGACTGTGGCGACTACGGTTCGTGCGAGGAGTCGGATGTCGAGCATAACGGACGACGTCGCAATGTACTCGAGATCCATTAACGTGGCTTCGGGATGTTCCAGCGCTATCGTCTTACGCGCTTTAATCTGCCAGAGGCCGGTGAGTCCTGGCGTAACGAGGTGGCGTAGATGCTGCCAGCTCTTGTAAGAACTCACGACGAAGGGCATTTCGGGCCTCGGCCCGATTAGCGCCATGTCTCCGCGCAACACGTTTACGAGTTGAGGCAGCTCGTCGATCGACGTCTTGCGTAGGAAGCGGCCGACGCGTGTGATGCGGAAGTCACCGGCGGTGCGCGGCGAAAGTCGGTCGCCGGAGTCTGCGTGCTTCATCGTGCGCAGCTTGTAAATGGTAAAGTGCTTACCGTATCGCCCGACGCGCCGCTGATTGAAGATCACGGGTCTGCCGTCTTCTAGCAGAATAGCTCCCATCGCCGCGAGGACAATTGGACCCGTGAGGATCACGCCGACCGCAGCAGCACTTGCGTCGAAGACGCGCCGCATGCAAGCGAGTTTCGGGCGGCGGCGATACGCAAAGCGCTGCGGGCTCGAGAGTACCGGGCTATGCGGAGTCATCGTGTGCGAAGCATACTGCATTTCGCTGACTTGCGAAGCCACTTTACTACGGGATCGAGCCGTGCGGCTCGAATGTGACGATACTGGGGACGTCGCCAACCGCAAATTTGACAGAATCGCCCCGTACATCGAGCGGCTTCGAGGGGGTGATGCAGCCGTAAAAATTTTGCTTAGCCGGAAACGGACAGCGTCGTATCGATTCTGTCGAGCCGTCAGGCGAAGCGACGGAAGATTCCGGCGGCAACGGATCGTTTGGATCGATGTCGATCGTCGCGATCGTCACGTTCCTCGCGCCGTGCAAAGCGGGCGAGTTCAACTCTTCGTTCCGCGCCGGAACATGCAGCGTGCAGGAAGAATCCATTACGCACGTCCCCTTGCTTTCAAAGTCGTAGGATTCGGCGCCAAGCCAAGCGACGATAGCACGCTTACCAGATTTCCAGCCAAATGCTGACGCGTTGAGCGGGAGACTTGCATCCGACCAGCCGACGCGCATCGCATCGGGGTGCCAGGCGCATGTCGGGAAGCGGCAGACGGAATCGGAGAAATAGGCGATAAGGCTACCGAGGGTGAGCAGTTCCGCTTTCGGCATGGGCGCGTCTGCGTGCTTCTGATCTGCGCATAAGCCGGTGAAGATGAGGCCATATGAACAGAAGCCGCTGTTTGGACCGCTCGTTCCGTCGAGCATCTGGAACCAATACAGCCGCGTTCGTTGGTGTGCTGCGAGGAAGAATTCCGAACGCGCGAGATATGACGCGGCGACCCGATCGGGCAGTGGGTGCGGAGCATCGGGCAGAGGACCGCTGCCGTTATCGACGACCGTATAGGAGAATTCTGTTTCCCAAATCGGAATTTGGGTCTCACCTGTTTGCATTTGGATTTCGCAGGTGTCGAAGGCAACGGAATACGACGTTCTAGCGAACGAGCATGGTGGGTGGTTCACCGAAATATATCCTCGCTTGCCGTCACCGTCGCGGCCTTCGGGGTTCGAGCCCATCGGCACCGGATATCCATGTTCCTCCACGGCATCCAGGCCATATTTGCCATCTCTTCGATCCCCAAATTCGGTGAACGCACTCGCATGCAGTGGAAATGCGAGTGATGGGCCGACAACAGGAAATCCAAATTTATGAAGCCGAGGGGCGTAGTACGCAAGCCAATTGTCGAGATCTGTTACGAAGTCACCCACTCGCGAGATGTGGGTGCCTCCCTTGTGCGCGAACTGGAACTTATTCGCGGTTTTTCCGAGGCTGCGCCCTTGTGCTGCGCTCAAGGTAAACTCTTCGTTGGTGCCGTCGTCAAAGCGATATCTTTGTCCCACGACCATCTTGTTGGCCAGTACATTTGAACCGGTGCCGATCGTGTTTTCTCCAAGAGACACGTCGTGCACCAATTTCACGTCGGCCAATTTCTCCGAGTCCCACTCGTTGCCGGCCGAAATCGCTTCGACTGCCGGATTTCTTATACGAGCCGTTCGCAACTCATCATCGCTGTAGGTAAATAGCTCGGTTGCGAGCATCTGCGTACCATGACTAGCGAGCTTTCTCCACGCTTCCGTAAACGCTGCCTGGTTGTAGCACGTGAGAAAACCATCTCGAACGTGCCGGAAATGCAACCCGACCAGATAAGCCCATTCAATTCTCGCGGAAGCGGATTCGTTCGGACCGACTCCTTGAGGATTTTTACAGAGTGGAGCGTTAACCGACGCAACTGCATCCGCAAAGCGGTCCGCTGCTTCCACGTTTAACGGCGTTGTTGCCGTGTCCGACGAGGCCCGCTGAGGTACGGCCAAGAGTGCGGCAACGATTCCCAAAAAAGGTGCCCACCTTCGGAGGATTTCAACAGAGTTCGCCAACTTCATATAAGGACTACTTGCCTTAAGCGTCTGATTCTCGTTGCCTTCCAGCGTTTGTCCTAAGCTATTCGTGACGTTTAGCCCTTTTGGGTAAATCGCTCTTTGTGGTAAAACGTAAGGGGAAGATGAAGGTCTCTTGATGCTCGACGCCCTGAAACGAAACGTTAAAGATCGCGTTCAACGTTTTCAATACGCGACGAACACGGCTTCCGAGGAACGTCGCAGTCGATTGCTTTCGCAGAATCGCGCATTCACTATGGTAGCAAATGATTGCTGGGGTGCCGAGGTCTACAAGGACTTCGGGTTGCCGTTTGACTCGCCGTTCATCGGGCTTTTCGTTCCGGGACCGTGTTTCATCAATCTCGTCGAAAACTTCGAACGAATCGTCACTTCAAAATTACGTTTCATGACGGACTCAAAGTATCCGAAAAATCCGGATTATCCGGATGACCATCGTTATCCAATCGGATCACTTCAAGACGATGTTGAAATTCATTTTCTGCATTACAAGAGTGCTGACGATGCCAGCGAGAAGTGGAATCGGCGCGTCAAGCGCATTCACTGGGACCGCCTCTTCTTCAAAATTTCAGCCGATGGGCGATTTGCATTCACTGACGACGAGTTGCGTCGTTTCGATGCACTAGCAACTCCCCGAAAGCTCATATTGACAAGCCGCGATTTGCCGGACATCAAATGCGCGATAACGACGCCCGATTTTTTAGTCGATGGCAAAATGATGTACGAAAGAACGCATAAGTACGTCGATATGCCTGACTGGCTCAATCAACCGTAGTTCGCCTACGTAAACGATTGTTGATCGCGGAAAAATCGTCTGAATTTGGAATAATGTTCGGAATTGGCAGATGCAATAGCGCCGGAAAACATCCCATAACGAAAACTAAACGAAGCGTCGTCGAAGCAAGCAGTGAAAGCGCAGCTCCGGTCAAACCATATCGCGGAATCATGAAAAGCATGAGCGGAATTGTGGTCGCTAGCCCGACCCCTTGAAATGCGGTGACGATGCCGGGGCGACCTGTTGCCAGGAAAGCCTGCGCTAGTACATTTATTGTTGCATTAAATGTAACTTCGAGAAATAAAATCTGCGAAATATGAACCGCTTGACCAAAATCGTGGCCATAAAAGAACGGGACGATAAAGGGCGTAACGATAGCTAGTGCTATTGCACCGCAAGCGGTTGCGAGCAGCGTGACGCGCGACGTACGAACAACTAGCGCGATGGCTTGACTTTTCTCGAGGGCCGACGCTTTCGGGAGAAGCACGGTCGTGAGAGACACGGATAGGTGATTGAGCAGTCGCGATACGGCAAGTGCCACGGTATATACACCGAGCTGTGATGCCGATAAAAATCGGATTACGAGAGCTTGATCGACCTGCGTTGATAACGTTACCATTAACTCGATTCCATATGCTTTAACGCCATATGAAAATAAGGATCTGATGATATCTTCTATTCTGACAATTGGGAAAAGTAAGTTTTCGCGAAGCGTCCACAAGCGCCAAAAGAATAGGCAATTCGTCGGCACGAAGTAGGCGAGAGCAGACGAAAACGGTGTAAGAACATGAGTTGCCGCCATAATCAATAACGCTATGAGCGTCGAGGCAGGCGGCGCATAGACTACGGCGTTCGATTGCCGAAATCGTCCCGTGGCTTCCAGGTAAGACTGAACGATGTACAAACCCATCGATCCGGGAGTGAAAAATAGCATGTATTGTGCAAATCGGATAGTCTTTGCGTCATACTTTGCGAGCCAATGCGGTACGAAGACCCAGCCGACGCCTGCTGCGACGAGGCCAAATGACACCGCTAATAAAAGCGCGGTCGAGTAGTACGCCCGAGCGCGATCTTGTGATCTTGGCACGCGGTATCGGATAGCGATCGGAATCCCAAATGCAAACACGCCGCTCAAAATGACAGGCCAAATCGAAATTGCTGCTTGCTCACCGCGGCCTTGCGGAGCGAGCGATCGCGCTACAACGACCCCTGTGCAGAAATTAATGAGCACGAGAAAGAGTCGAGAAAATAAGGTATGGGCGAAGGCGGCCTTGGAAGATTTTGCATCGGCGACCCAGGAGACGGCGCGCGACATTCGGGTCGCAAGGGCCGAAAGAGCCATCGCTATGCCTGCGGGCCGGGAAAGGCGAATTCGCGAAACGGACCGCTCACCGTACGCGTATTCGTTAGAGAGAAGCTGAGCACCTGAAACCCGCCGTTTACTTTTACTGCGCACCGTATGTGCGCCCAGAAATATCCGCCTACCAGCATCTTACCGTCTGCATCGCCGAGGGTCTGCGTACACTGGGCTATGGGACTTACGGGAACCGCGATTACTGGCCAATGAAAGACGGCTTCCTAATACGCCACAACCCGCAAGTCGCGCCGTCCGACTGCGCAGCCGTTGTCGTCAGCGATCCGTACGTCGAAGCAGGGGGGGCGTTGCCGGAAGCGATCGCCGCGAAGAAGCGGTCATTCCGTACCGTCTTTCTCGACGCGCAAGATGGCTCGCGGCTCTTTTCTTACGATCATGCCTATCGCGCCTTCGATGCCATCCTGCGTACGCATTACGTTGATGACGCGTCGAATGGCGCTAACTTTATTCCGTGGGCATTCGGAATCTCCGAACGCATGCTTGCCTCGGTCATGCCGCTTGAGGCCAGTGAGCGCGAACGTGCAATTCTAATGAATTTCCGTCATCAGTCGCGGCCACATTCCGTGCGGCTGTTCGTCGCGAAGCGCATCGAGCCGCGCATACGCCGGGTATTGCCGATCGACGCCTCGATCGACGCGTCGACCGACGGGCTAGACGATAGTCATTTCGCGTTCTGGCAGAACACTGGCCGGCGGCACAATCCGTTCTATTACGCACGTCTCGGCCGGTCGCTCGCGTGTGCCGCGTTCGGCGGCTATTTCGTTTCGCCGTTCCCGGGCGCGACGGCGTCACCGCTCGCGCGAACGCTCAAACGTGCCATAGGCCGCGCTGGCATAGCGACTCGCCGCATTGTGCAATGGGACAGCTGGCGCTTTTGGGAAGCGCTCGCGTCTGGGACCGCCGCGCTTCAGTCCGATCTCGCGCACTACCGCTGCAGCTTACCGGAGATGCCCGTTCCGGGTCGTCACTACGTCGGTATGGATCTATCCCGGCCGAATGCCGCGCTCGAACTCTTGGCCGATCCGAAACGAATGGCAGAAATCGGCGCTGGCGGGCGCGCCTGGGCGCTCGAACATTACGCGCCGGAACCGACCGCGCGGCGGTTCCTGCGAACGATCGGTCTGTAGTTTAAGGGTTCATAAGGCACGCACGTACGATCTCAGCATTCTTTGCCCAGGTGAAATCGGCGAGCGCGCGTTCGCGCGCGCTTTTGCCAAGCGCTTCCGCACGCGTACGATCGCTTAACAGTTCGATTGCCGCGCGGGCGATATCGGTGGGATCGTCGCCGTCAACGAGCATACCTGTCTCGCCGTCGCTGATCGCGTCGACGGCGCCGGATTCGAGCCCGCCAATCGATGCGATGCCGGCAACTGCGGCCTCGAGGTAGACGATGCCAAACCCCTCGACGTCGTCGGCGATGCGGCGAGCCGGCATTGCGAAGCACCACGCGCGCGCGTATTCGTCCGCGAGCCGCTCGTCGTCGAGCGCACCGAGAAAATCGACTTGTGGTGCAGAGCCGTTCATTTGCGCGAGCCGCACTAGCGCCTCACGTTCGGAACCGCCGCCCACAATGCGCAGGCGCGCGCCAGGAACGGCCGCAACGATTGCGGGCATTGCCTCGATCGTGCGGTCGAAGCCCTTGCGCGGCACGAGGCGCCCAACCATGAGCAGAGTCGGCGTGTCGGCTGGAGCGCGCCGTAACGGTTTCGGATCGACGCCGCAGAGCGCGATCCTCACGTTTCGAGTCACGCCCGCTTCGGCGAGCAGCCGCCGCGTGAGCGCGCTGTTAGCGAACACGACATCGGCGCGCGCGAAGGTCCAGCGCATGAGCGAGCGGCGCAAGCCCGTGCGACTTGGCGCGATTTCCGTGCCGTGCGCGAGGATGCCGAGCTTGCCACGCAGTGGACGAGGCAGGATGGCGGCAATGAGTCCGGAGGGAAACCAAATGGATGCGATCGTCGTCTTGTGCTTGGTCGCGACGAGCGCGCTCGCGTAGCTCGCGAACGCGCCGAGCACCGCGCCGAGTCTGCCGCGCCCACCGAATCGGCGATAGTCGATGCGCGTGTCGGGCTTATCGGTATCAGGCCCGGGCTCGATGAGCGAAACGCGATCGCCCGCGTCCGCGAGCGCCGAAGCGAGACGCGCGACGTAGCGTTGGATGCCGCCGTGCTGCGACGACGGATCGTTGGTGAGAACGATCGGCAAGCTTTAGCGCTTTTTGGACGCGACGCGCGCGATTAGGTCGCCGATAATGTCGGCGTGGTGCGTGGCATCGAAAGTCTCGCTAAAAGATTTCGCTTCGACGCCCGCCGCGTGCAAAAGGTCGGGATTTTTGATGTATCGTTCGAGCGCATGAGCAAAACCCGCGGTGTCGCCGCTGCGGATCAGATCATGCGCGAGATTTGGCGAGATCGCGTCCTCTGCGCCTCCGTCGTCGAACGAGACCGACGGCACTCCGAGCGCCGCGGCTTCGATAATCGTGCGTCCAAATGGTTCGCGCTTCGACGTATTGCAATTCACATCGAGCGTAACGAACGCTTCGCGCGGATCCGCGAGCCACGGAATGAAGTGGACGCGGCCCTCGAGACCGAGCGATTTAGCCAGCGCGTGCAGCTCGTCTACGAAGTCGTCGTCGCGGAACACCGCGGCGCCGACGATGGCAAAATGCGCCTCAGAAACGTTTGCGACAATGCGCGCGATGTGCAGAAAGACGTCCTGTCCCTTCCAGCGGTTGATGCGGCCGATCACACCCACCACCGGAACGTTGAGCGGCAGACCTAGGTGTTTGCGCGCGTTGTTGCGGTCCGGCGGATTCTCATATGCGCGTAGATCGAGCGGGTTCATGACGACTGTCATGTTCGACAGGCGGTATGCTCGCGCTACGGCTCGTGAAATTGCAATGCGATGCGTCGTACATGTCAGCAACACCATTCGCAGCAGCTGCCGCGCGTTGCCGACGAGGATGTCCCGCAGATGTGCGATCGTCGGAATGCCGAGTGTCCGTGCGGCGATTCCGGCGAGGAAGTGCGCTTTGACGCTGTTCGTGTATGCGACGTCGATCTCGAGTTGTCGCAGAACGTTGCGAATCTGCAGCACGGCAGATACTGCGGGCACCGCGCTCGATAACGGCAACTTCTCGCGTTGAATGCTCAAAACGGATTTCGAGATGTTGATAATCGTAACGCTCTGTCCGTTTTTTCGTAGCGAGTCGGCGTACGCGCCGTCAGAGAAAAGTACGACTTCTACATGAACGCTCGCCGGCATGTGCGCAAGCAAAAGTGCAAGGCTCTTCTCGGATCCGCCTGCAAGGTCGCCCGACTGATTGAAAACAGCGACCCTAATAGGGCGGCGTTGCGCCGCGTTTTTGGTCACGCGAGCGACGTTCGCAACCGACCGACGATTGTCGACCAGCGAAAATTTCGGTCGTACGCGTCGGCCGCCGCGCTGCCGAGGCGTCCGGTCTCCTTTGCATCGCCGAGCAGGTGCTGGATGCCGTTGGCGAAAGCTTCGGCGTTTGGTTCGATGGCAAAGACGGCGGCGCGCAGCTTCGGTTCGTCGTGCGAACTTGTCGTCGAGACGATCGGCATACCGTGTGCGAGCGCGGCTAGCAGCGTACCGCTCGAACTGATGAGACCGTCTTCCAGTGCGTAGGCAAAAAGCGCCGAGTCGCGGAGTGCCGCGGAGACGCTTGCATCCGAAACTGCGCCGGTTATGGTGATGCGGTCGGCCATGCCGCGTTCACTCGCGAGCGCAATGCACCGGTCGGCGTAGTCATGGTCGAAGACATTGCCGACGAGCAGCAACTGCAAATCGTGACCGGCGGAGACGAGCCGTGCAACCGCATCGATAATCAGTTCGAAGCGGCGACGCGGCATGACCACTCCAAACGAAACGATAGTGCGCCTGTCGTTGGCGGTCGCCTTCCAGATGCCGCCGGGTCCCGGTTCGATATTAGCGCCGATCGGAAGCACCGAGACTGCGACCGGCTTTGTAAGCCGCGCAAAACGAAGGAAGCGTTCGCGCTTTTTATCATTGGCAACGAAGAAGCGCCCGACAGAAACTGTAAAGAGAATGTCACGGAGCCAAAACAGCGCCGCATGGAGCGGCGTCTTCACAGCCCGGCTCGATGCCGAATAGAAAATCTCATGAATGTAAGCCGCCTGACGAATACGTCGGAGGCGTAGCGCAACGGCGATCAGCAGCGGCGCCACGCTCTTGCCGCCGAAGTTAAAGGTCGTATATTCGAAAAGGACGGCGTCGGGTCGGAAAGCGCGAATAGCCGCAATGGCCCGCAGTGCAGCGCGTGGCGTCCAAGTCGGTCCAACGCTTGCAACGGCATAAGCAGGCGTGACGCTAAAATCGCCGTCGGATATGATGAGGATTTCGTCTCCGTCGCACGCCATGGCTTCCGCAAGTTTTCTCGCATGAGGTCCGACGCCGCCGGTGAGCGGGTAGGCGAATTGAGGCACAACGAGAGCCACGCGCATTATGAAAGGGATGCGACGGCTCCGACGGACATTCATTCCTTGAATGAAAGTCGTAATCGTCGCGCACGCCGCTATCCGCAGTGCGAATCGCACGGTCTATCGACGACTTGCTGCGCGCGGCCACGACGTAACACTGCTTGTGCCGCATCGTTGGAAGAGCGTGCTGGGCGGGCGTTTGCATCCCGAACCTGAGCCTGTCGACTCGCCATTGCGCGTCGTCGTCCGGCGGCGCTTCGGAAAATCTCACAGCAATCTGTTCTTTTTCCTCACAGGTATCGACGAATTTGTCAGCCGCAACACAGCGATATATGTCGATCAAGATCCGGCTGGCCTTATGGCCTACCAGAGCGCGATCGCGGCGCGCAAGCGCGGCGCGGGTCTCGTAATACTCTCGATCCAAAATATTCTCAAGCGCTATCCACAGCCGTTCGCGGCGATGCAGCGCTACGTATTCTCGCGCGCGTCGGGCGCCCTCGCGGTATCTCGCGAATGCGAGGAGACGATCCGTAAGCGAGGCTTCACGCGCCCAGTGAATATTTTCAACTTCGGCTACGATCTCAAGCCGTTCGACTCGGCGCGCCGCGCTGAAGTACGCGCCGAATTCGGCATTGACGGCTTCGCCGTCGGCTTCGTCGGTCGGCTCGTGCCCGAAAAAGGCGTCGATTTACTCCTTCGCGCGATAGCAGCCGTACCAGAAACAAGTGTCGTGATTGGCGGCGATGGGCCGCTGATGCGCGAATTGCAGGCGCTCGCTCTCGAGCTCGGCATCGAGCGTCGCACAAAATTTCTCGGCAATCTCTTGCCGGAAAGCGCGCTCGATGTGATCGGCGCGCTTGATGTCTGCGTGCTACCCTCGCGGACCCTCGGAAATTGGAAAGAACAATTCGGCCGCGTTGTCGTTGAAGCGATGGGGCTGGGTGTCGTCGCGATTGGCAGTTCAAGCGGCGCAATCCCCGATACGATCGGCGACGCCGGCCTCATCTTTCGGGAAGACGACGTCGATGGTCTAATTCTGGCGTTGCGAAATACTCTCGATCCCGGCCTACGTGCCAAACTGCTCGAAGCCGGCTTTGCACGCATGCGCAACGAGTATTCTATCGACGCGGTGACCGACGTCCTCGAACACGCGCTCGAACACAGCATCACGGGCCTCGTTTGAGCGGACCCCGCGTAGCAATTGTCTCCGACGCCCTCGTGCAGCGTGGGGGCGCGGAACGCGTTGTCGAAGCCATGGCGCGCGCGTTTCCCGACGCACCAATCTATGCGCTGCTGTATTCAGCGGAGCACGGCCCCGGCTCGTTGCGCGAACGCGTGCGACCGTCGTGGTTGCAGCGTGCGCCTCTTGCGGCTACGAAGCATCGCTATTATTTACCATTCTACGCTAGCGCCATTGAGAGTTTCTCGCTCGACGCGTACGACGTGATCGTCTCGTCGCACCACTCCGTTGCCAAGGGCGTTCTGCGCAACGCCGATCAGGTGCACGTGTCTTACTGTCATACGCCGATGCGCGCGCTATGGGAACGCTCTGCCGAAGAACTCGCGACTCTTCCCGTACCCGTGAGGCCGCTCGCCGCCGCGGTGCTTAGCCGTCTCCGCGTGTGGGACTATGCGGCCGCCGCGCGTGTAGACCGCTTCGTCGCAAACAGCCGTGTAACTCAGAAGCGTATCCAAAAACACTACGGCCGCGGTAGCGACGTGCTCTTTCCGCCGATCGATGTCGCGCGTTTCACGCCTGCGGCGTCCGAAGAGTCCGGCACGTACTTTCTCATCGCATCACGTAACGTACCGTACAAGCGCGTCGACGTTGCAGTCGCGGCGGCACGGCTCGCTAATGTGCCGCTCGTCGTATGCGGCGGCGAACATCCCTCCGCGACGAACGTACCCGGCGTCACTTCACTTGGTATCGTTGATGACGTGCGCCTGCGCGAGCTCATGCGCGGTGCGCGGGCACTGCTGTTTCCGCAAATCGAAGATTTCGGCATGACGCCGTTGGAGATGAACGCATGCGGCCGACCGACCATCGCGTATGGTGTGGGCGGCGCGCTCGAAACGGTGATCGACGGCGTGACGGGTTTACTCGTGCCCGAACAGACGCCCGAAGCTTTCGCGCACGCAATCGCAGTCTTTGATACGATGAGGTTCGCGCCGGATAAGCTCCGCGCGCACGCCGAAAGCTTCTCACAGGACGCGTTCGTTGCGAACTTACGCGCGATCATCGGAGAAGAATGGAGTGCGAGGACACGATGGAAATAACGCGCGCGCGAGCGGTCATCCGAGGCTTCGTCTTCACGTACCTAGTATACGTCGTGTCGCGCTGGCGCCGCTCTCTGATTGCACGCACGCTGTCGTGGGCGACTCTAGCTTATCAGAAGGCGATCGGCAATTGCAGTTTCGACATGCGGCTCAACGGGGAACGCCGCGTGCTCGAACTCTTAGCGAACGATACGTCGTTCGTCACGCTCTTCGACGTGGGCGCCAATCGCGGGGAATGGACGCGTGTCGCGCGAGAAATGTTTCCGGCGGCGATGATCCACTGCTTCGAACTCGCGCCGCCGACGTTCGCAATTTTGCGCCGCAATGTAAGCTCCGACGCGTGCGTCGTGCTTAATGATTTCGGTCTTTCCTCAACTAAGTCAAAAATCCGGATTGCCTTCGCCCCCGGCAACGACGGCCTGACCTCAATGCTGTCGCCCGAAGGTATGCCCGGCACAATGCAGATCGAGGCGAATACCCAAGCGGGCGACGATTACGTTGCAAGCGCCGGCGTCGAACGTATCGACTTTCTCAAGGTCGATGTCGAAGGTGCTGAGCCATTCGTATTCGCGGGATTCGAGCGTTCGCTCGCCGCGGGCTCGATACGCGTAATTCAATTCGAACACGGTCATTCACGTTCGACACTCCGCGAATTTTACGATAAATTCGAATCGTTCGACTACATCGTAGGAAAAATATTTCCCGACGGTTGCGTGTTCGACGGCTATCGCGCCGAGCGTGAGCCGGTCGCTTCGAATTACGTCGCCGTGCGAGCCGGCGAAGAAAAAATTTTGGAAGCCCTGCGGGTCGAGAGCTAGTGTAAGAAGCGATCGTACGCTATCGTATATTCGATCTGGCGTGGACGTTCGGCGATCTTGCGCGCTGGATTGCCGGCGACTATCGCGAAATCATCGACGCTGCGCGTCACGACCGAGCCAGCCGCCACGACGCTTCCCCGGCCGAGCGATACGCCCGGTAAGATGATCGCGCCGGTCCCAACGAAAGCGTAGTCGCCAACATTCACGCCACGATTGCGGCCCGTAAACTGCGGGTCGCGTACGTCGTGATCAGCGGTGAGAATTGCGACATTTCGCGAGATGGAAACGTTATCGCCGATGGTAATACCGCCGCGATTATCGAGCCTGCAGTTTCCATTAATGACGCTGTTCTTGCCCATGATAAACCCGTGCCGCGTGTCGATCGACGCGCCGAGGTGAATCGCACTTCCTTCGCCGATTTGCATGTCCAACGCTCTTCTATAAAAG
>CAZZUZ010000004.1:0-31015 GCA_964657315.1 Vulcanimicrobiota bacterium | reverse complement strand
GGCGTAAAGGGCGATGAGTTCGTAAATGGCGAACCGATCGGCGAGGTCGATCATGCAAACGCTCCGGCTTTTGAGGGGGAATAACACGACAGTCGAGACTAGGAAGGAACGTGGCGTCCTGCAATCATTTTATACTACATCCTTCCAACACCTATCCGCCTGCCGATCAACCCCCGCCTTCGCCGCGACACCCCGTCTCGTCGGTGCCAACAATGCGGCCAACAGCGCGACCGCTACCCAACCGAAAGGCTCGTTCCATGGACAAATCGATTTTCGACCTCGCCGCGCAGATCGGCGGAGACCGTTTCGCGATTACGTCGATTTTGGAAAGTCCGAGCGCCGATCCGCATGCCTACGAGCCGACCTCGCGCGATGCGGACGCGATCGCGGGCGCCGACGTCGTGATCGAAAACGGCCTGGGCTACGACGCCTTCGCGGACAAGCTGATCGCCGCGTCGCCGAAAGCGGATCGCGTTCTGCTCAACGTCGGAAAGCGACTGCATCGCATCGGCGACAACCCGCACGTCTGGTACGAAACGGCTACGCTGCGCGCGTTCGTTCGCGACCTCGCCGGCGCACTGGAACGGAAGGCGCCGAAGACGAAACGCGCGGTTGACGCGCATCGCGACCGCGTTCTCGCGTGGATCGGCTCGCTCGAGGCCCGCGAAAACTTCATCGCACACCGGCATGCCGGCGCTCGGGTCGCGATTACCGAACCCGTCTTCGACTACGTGCTGCACGGGTCGGGCGTGACGGTCGCGACGCCGCCGGCGTTCTCCCAGGCGATCGAAGAAGGCGGCGATCCGGCACCGCAGGACGTCGATACGATGCAGGCGCTGCTCGCGCAAAAGCGCGTGGCGGCGTTCGTCTACAACGAACAGACGATCGAGCCGGCCACGACCCGCCTGCTCGCGACCGCGAAATCGGCCGGCGTCGCGATCGTGCCGGTCACGGAAACGCTTCCGGCGGGCCAAACGGCCCAGAGCTGGATCGACGGAGAAGTCTCGGCGCTCGATCGCTCGCTCTAGGCGAGGTTTCGTTTGCCATCGAACGGCCCATAACCACTTCGAGGTTGCTTTTGTGTCTGCTCATTCGCTCATGACTTCGCTTCACTACCGGCACGATCACGTCCACGGCAGCGCTTGCGGTCATCTCGCCGTGCGGCACGAGGATCACGTGGATTACGTGCACGACGGGCATCTGCATCATCCGAGCCCGGACGGCGTCGTCGAACATCAGCTGTCGTCGGGCGACCTCGTGCCGTGCGAGCCGCACGACTGCGCCGCGCACGAGCGCAGCCACCTTCACGGCGTCGGCTGCGAGCACGTAGCGATCCCTCACGACGGCCACATCGACTACGTCGTCGACGGCCACATCCATCGTCTGCACGGCGAACACTGCGACGACCACGGCGCCCTACGCCTCGCGTGAACCCGCCGCCCCGCCCGAAAGGCCACCCGCTGCCATGCTGACCCGCGCGCTGCTCGCCGCCCCGCTCATCGCTCTCGCCGTGACGAGCGGCGCTCAGGCCGACCCGGCACCCGCGCCGGTGAAACTCGTCGTCGACGGCCGTCCCGTGTTGCGCGCGACGGCCGTCATGCGCGGCGGTGTCGTCTATGTCGAACTGGGCGGGATCGTTCGCACCTTCAGCGGTCTGGTCGTCTTCGCCGGGCCGAAAGCGACCGTTTCCGTCGGCGCCCGCGTGGCGAGCTTCGTCGTGGGTTCGTCGAAAGCCAATCTCGACGGCACGATCGTTCCCATCGGCGGCACGACCTTCGAATACGATCACGATCGCTACGTGCCGCTGAATTTCATCGCGACGCGCGTCGCGCGCGCGAGAGTCCGCATCAACGCTGCGGGCAACGTGGCCGAGATCACGAGCGTCGCGGGTGCCGCTTCGGCCATCGCGACCGCAACGCCGTAGACCGGATTCGGGAATCGCCGGGCCCGGCGTCGAACTCCACGGGATGACCCGGTCGATCATCGTTTCGTTCGCGCTCGCGGCCGTGCTCGCAGCGCCGTTCGTCTGCGGTAGCGCGAACGCTGCGGAAGAAGTCCCCGCCGCGCCGGCCGCGCTCAGCGGCCCGCAAATCGGCTCGCCCGCGCCGGATTTCGCGCTCACGACGGTCGCCGGAAAGCCGGTCTCGCTCGCGAGCTTCCGCGGCAAGACGCTCGTCGTCAACGTGTGGGCGACATGGTGTCCGCCGTGCCGGCAAGAGATGCCCGAGCTGATCGAGACCGCCAAGAAATTGCAGTCGGCGGGCGTCGCGGTGTTGGGCGTCGATACGACGGAGCAGGCTCCGATCGTGCGCGCGTATGTCGCCGCTCGCAACGTTTCGTATCCACAGGCGATCGATTCGGCCAAAACGTTTTCGTCTGCATACGACGTGCAGTATTTTCCGACGACGTACGTTATCGACCCGAGCGGCGTCTTGCGCGCGCGCTACATCGACGTGATCGCGTCCAAACAACTCGATGCGCTCGTCGCCGCGGCCGACGCCGGCAAGAGTGCGGTCATCGCCTCGCCGCTGCAGTCCGAGATCGACGCCGCACTCGCGCCTAGTCGATTCGTGTTCGGCGGCGATTCGGCCGCGAACGAGAAGGCCGCGGCGGCCGTGAAAGCCGCGACGGCGAGCGCCGAAGACTTGCTCGAACGCAGCGACGCCGCGAGCGGAAACTCGACCGACCTCTTGCGAACGCGGGCCGAAGAAGCGACGATACGCGATGCCGCGATCGCCGCACTCGCCGGCGAATCGCCGCCGTCCGGCTCGATACTCGTCGCGCAGTTGCGCGGCGATGCGGCCTCGGACCGTGAGCAGTGGCAGCCCGCGATCGACGCGTATCGGATCGTACTCGCGTCCGATCCGAAGAACGCGGACGCCTTGAACGGCGTCTCCATCGCCGCGGCTCGCTCGAAACAGTATCCGCTCGAAGTCGATGCCGACGCGAAACTCGCCGCACTCGATCCGGCGGATTCGAGCGCGCTCGTGACCCTCGCGCGCGCGCAGGCGAGAGCCGGTTCGCTTCCCGACGCGTATGCGACGTTCGATCGCGCGCTCGCCGTCGCTCAGAGCGCGGCAGACGCACATCCGAACGTGGCAAAGGATCTGCGTGCGCTCGCGTACGCGCATCTCTATTACGGACGCGTGCTGCAATCGGCGGGCGAAACGAGCCGCGCGCACGAGCAGTTCGATCGCACGCTCGCGATCGCAACCACGCTGCCCGCAAAGGACGCCCGCCGTGACATGTATATCGAGGAAGGCCAAGAGGCGCTCGTGTCGCTGCGTCTGGGCCAGAACGGCGGCGGAGCGACCGTGTCGGTCGCGCCGTGGACGGGTCGGGAACTGCGCGGAAGCATTCCAAATACGATCAAGTACCGGATCGTCGTCGCCGGTCACGCCGGCAAGAACGTCACGCTCAAAGCGTCTGACGTGCCGAAGGGCTGGGTTGCCTCGTTTTGCAGCGATCTCGTCTGTTCGCCGTTCACGATGGCGCTCGAGATCCCGCCGTCGGGCGTCAAGATCGTCGAGATGCAACTCGTGCCGCCCGATGCGAAAGACGCGGCTCCCAAAGTTCGTGTGACCAGTTCGGGTGACGGCCCCGAGTCGTCGGCGACGACGTAGTCATCCCGTTCTCGATCGACCCGCGGTTCGTTCTCGCGGGCCTTTTCGTGGGTGTCGTCGCGGGGCTTTCGGGCGTCGGCGGCAGCGCGCTGCTCGCGCCGATCCTCATCCTGCTCTTCGGAGTCAAAGCCAGCATCGCGGTGGGCACCGATCTCGCGTACAGCGTGCCGATGAAGGCCCTCGCAGCGGTCTCGCACCTGCGTCAGGGCACCGTCGACGGGCGGATCGCCCGGTATCTCGCTTACGGCGGAGTGCCGGGAGCGGTCGTCGGGCTCGCCGCTTTCGTTCTGCTGCGAGGCCACGTGAACGAAGCCGACCTCGAGAAGTCGTTGCGGCACGTCATCGCGATCGTCATCCTGCTCAGTGCGGGGGCGTCGCTCGTCGTGCGTTTCGCGCGGCGCGGCGCTGCGGCCGAGGCGGGCGCGCATCCGCACACCGGGCGCGTCCTCGCGATCGGCGCACTCGTCGGCTTTCTCGTCGCGTTGACGTCGATCGGCTCCGGATCGATCACGCTGCCGCTGCTCATGATCGTCTTTCCGGCGTTCGCGCTGCGCAAACTCATCGGCGCGGAGATCGTGTTCGCCGCCCTCATGGTGCCCGTCGCCGCGGCCGGTCACATCGCGATGGCAAACGTCGACTGGGGCATCGCGGCGGCGCTGACGATCGGCGCGCTGCCGGGCGCCTTTCTCGGTTCGAAGCTGTGCGCGATCGTTGGTGAAAATACGCTACGGCCGGTCGTTGCCGGCGTGCTCTGCATAGCCGGTCTCAAACTGCTGTGAACGACCCACTCGACGACCTCGAGGCGCACGCGATCTTCGTGTTGCGCGAGGCGCACCGCCGGATCGCGCCGCTGGGCATGTTGTGGTCGATGGGCAAGGACAGCACGGCGCTGCTCTGGCTCGCGCGCAAGGCGTTTCTCGGCCGCATCCCGTTTAAGGTATCGCTGCTCGACACCGAGATGGAGATGGCCGAAGTCTACGCGTTCCGCGATCGCCTCGTACGCGAGTGGCAGCTCGACTATCGCAACGAACTCTGCCCGCCCGAGAGCGAGACCGATCCGACGCTGCCGCCCGGCGGCCGGGCGGCGGCGCGCAAGACCGAAGGGCTCAAGCGGCTGATCGCTAGTCAAAAGTGGCGAGGCGTGATTTTGGGTATCCGGCGCGACGAACAAGCCACGCGCGCGAAGGAACGCACCTTTAGCCCGCGTCTCGGCGACGGATCGTGGAACGTTCGCGAGCAGCCGCCGGAGTTTTGGAACTACTACAACACGGACGTTCCCGACGGCGCGCACGTGCGTATCCATCCGCTCGTGCGTTGGACCGAACTCGACATCTGGAAGTACACGAAGCGCGAGCACATTCCATACTGCCCGCTGTACCTCGCGCGCGACGGCGAACGCTATCGCTCCCTCGGTGAGAAGAACATCACGTTTCCGATTCGAAGCGACGCATCCACGCTCGACGCAATCATCGCGGAACTCGAGACGACGCGCGCACCCGAACGGGCGGGCCGCGCGATGGACCACGAGACCGAGGACGCGTTCGAACGGCTGCGCACCGCGGGCTACATGTGAGCGGAGACGGAGCGCCCCTCAGCGTCGTCTTCACCGGCAACGTCGATCACGGTAAGTCGACGCTCATCGCGCGGCTCTTGCTCGATACGGGCGCGTTTCCCGAGGGGCGCTACGACGAACTCGTGCGGGCCGCGCAGCGGCGCGGCATCGCGCTCGAATTGTCGTTTCTGCTCGACGCACTGCAGATCGAGCGCGATCAGGCGATCACGGTCGATGCGAGCCGGCTCTGGTTCGCGAGTGCGGCGCGCCGCTACGCGATCGTCGACGCGCCCGGCCACGGCGCGCTCGTGCGCAACATGATCTCGGGCGCGGCCGACGCGCGCGCCGCGGTGCTCGTCATCGACGCGAGCGACGGTGTCGCGCTGCAGACGCGACGGCACGCGTCGCTGCTCGCGCTGCTCGGCGTGGGCGACGTCGTCGTCGCGGTCAACAAGATCGACCTCGCCGACGATGCCGCCCGTTTTGCCGCGATCGAGGGCGCCGCGCGCGACGTGCTGGCGCGCGTCGGCGTACGCTGCGCGGCGGTCGTTCCGACGGTCGCACGCGACGGCGATGCGGTCGTTCGACGCGGCGATCGTTTCGCATGGTACTCGGGCCCGACGCTGCTCGAAGCGCTCGATGCGATCGAGGACCGCGCCGAAGACGACGGCCGCGCGCCGATGCGGTTGACCGTACAGGACGTTTACCGCCGCGACGGCCGCCGCATCGTCGCGGGCGAACTCTGCGCGGGCACCGCACGCGTGGGACAAGAGATTGTCATACAGCCATCGGGCGAGCGCGCGACGATCGAGCGCTTCGTCACGTTTCCGGATGGCGGCGTGCACGAGTTGCGAGCCGGTTCTCAAATCGCGCTCGTCCTCGCGAGCGATGCGTTCGTCCAGCCGGGCGACGTCGTAGCCGCGGCGGATACGCCCGCGCACCCGGTACGCGCGTTTCGCGCCACCACGTTTTGCCTCGATGCCGACGGTTTTGCGGCCGATACGCCGCTGCAGTTGCGGATCGGCACGCGCGACACGCCGGTCACCGTCGAGACGATCGAAGGCCGCATCGACTTCGAGACGCTCGATGCGGGTGACGCCGCGTCGCTACGCGAGAACGACGTCGGCGTCGCCGTTTTTTCCGCACTCGAAGCCACGGTCGTCGATCCGGCCGTCGATGCGCTCAAACGGTTCGCGCTGTACCGCGGCGGTCGCATCGTCGGCGGCGGTGTGGTGCTCGCCGACGGCCTCGTGCGCGCGAGTGTCGCGCGGCGCCGCTCGCCCAACGTCAGCGCGGTGCATGCCGGCGGAACGCACGCGCTCGGCGCGCTGCTGGGACAGCGCGGCGCCGTGCTCTGGCTGACGGGTCTTCCGGCGTCGGGCAAATCGACGCTCGCCGCCGGCGCGGCGCGACGCCTCATCGCAGCCGGCCGCATGGCCTACGTGCTGGACGGCGACTCGCTGCGCACCGGACTCAACGGCGATCTCGGCTTCAGTGAAAGCGACCGCGCCGAAAACATCCGTCGCACGGCCGAAGTCGCCGCGCTATTCGCAAACGCCGGCATCGTGACGATCTGCGCGACCATCTCGCCCAAGACCGCCGATCGCGAACGCGCGCGCGAGATTTGCGGCGGTGCGTTCTACGAAGTGTTCGTCGAAGCCGACGTCGCGACGTGCGAGGCGCGCGATCCAAAAGGTCTGTACCGTCGCGCGCGCGCGGGCGATCTCGCGAACTTCACGGGCGTCTCCGCGCCGTACGAGATTCCGCGGGCGCCGGATCTGCGCATCGCGAGTGGCACGCTCTCCGCCGAAGAAAACGCCGCGCTGCTCTACACGTTCGCATTCGAAAAGAGCGAAGCGTAGCCGCCCGTCAGGCGAAATACAAGTGATGGTGCAGGCGGCAGCCGGGATTGAAGGCGGCGTCGCACGACGGGCAGCGATCGCCCGAGGCGAGATACGCGCGCACGTCGATCTCGCTGCCGCAGGCACCGCAGAGCACCGCCGGCTCGCCGAAGTCTTCCAGCGGCCAGACCGCGGACGGATGTCCGGCGAGCTCCTCGTGGCATAGGATGCACGCGTAGTACGCGCGACAACATTTCATACGGATCGCGACGATGTCGAGCGGCGTGCGGTAATGCGCGCAGCGGCTCTGCGCGTCGAGTTCGATGCCGTAGACCGTCGGTCTCAAAAGAACGGGTTGTGCGCCTTCTCCAGCGCCACCGTCGTCGGCGGCCCGTGACCGGGCATGACGACGGTCGTTTCGTCGAGCGTGAAGATTTTCGTGCGCACGTTTTCGATGATGTCGCGATAGCCGGTCTTCTCACCGAACGCGCCGCCGATGCTGCCCGCGAAGAGCGTGTCTCCGGAGAAGAGCGTCGAGCGAAAGAGAAAACACGACGAACCGTCGGTATGGCCGGGCGTGTGCAGCATGCGGATCGCCGCACTCTCTCCGAACGGAAGCTCGTCGCCGTCGCGGATCGGCAGCGCCGTTTTGCCGAGCGATCCGATCGCATCGGAATCGAGCGCGTGCATCACGATCTGCGCGTTCGGGAACGCCTTCGCGATGTCGGCGGTCGCGTCGCAGTGATCGGCGTGCTTGTGTGTGATGAGGATGTAGCGCAGCGCGTACGGTCCCTCGTCGATCGCGCGCATGAGATTTTCCGGAATTCCCGCCGGGTCGACGAGCGCCGCGGTCCGTCCGTCTTCGAGAAAGAACAGATAGCCGTTGGACGGATGCGGGTCTTGCGGATGGTGCCGCACGTCGTGCGGGATCTCGACTTTCGGATCGTAGAGTACGGCCGCGCTCTCGGCGAATTTGCCGGGGTCGAGGCCCAGTTCGCGCGCGAGCGCGCGCGCTTCGTCGCCGGTAGGAATCGCCGATCCGGCGCCCCACGATGCGATGGCCGTCTGCGCGATGCCCGTCCGGGACGCCAGCGCCGCATCGTCGAGTCCGGTCCCGCGCTTGGCCTTGCGCAACACGTCGACGAATTCGTCTTCAAGCATAGGTGTGCGCCTTCTGATGAAACCGGGAGGCGACCTCGTGCGGTCGAATCGAGCGATATGGAACGCGTCATCATCATCGGCTCCGGACCCTCCGGTCTTACCGCGGCGATCTATGCGGCCCGCGGAGATCTCGCCCCGCTCGTGTTCGCGGGCTACGAGTACGGCGGCCAGTTGATGTACACGACGGAAGTCGAGAATTTTCCGGGCTTCCCGGCCGGGATCATGGGTCCCGAACTCATGGAAAACTTTCGCCAGCAAGCGGAGCGCTTCGGCGCGCGCATCGTCAACGAAAACGTAACGAAGGTCGATTTCTCGCATTCGCCGCTCGTCGTCTTCGCCGGCGACGAGAAATACGAGACCGAGTCGGTCATCATCGCGACCGGGGCGAGCGCGCGCTGGCTCAACATTCCGGGCGAAGACAAGCTGCGCGGCCGCGGCGTCTCGACGTGCGCGACCTGCGACGGCGCGTTCTTCAAAGAGAAGCACATCGTCGTCGTCGGCGGCGGCGATTCGGCGCTGGAAGAAGCGCTCTTTCTCACCCGGTTCGGCTCGAAGGTCACGGTCGTCCATCGCCGTGACGCGCTGCGTGCGAGTAAGATCATGGCCGACCGCGCGCTCGCCCATCCCAAGATCGATTTCGTTTGGAATTCGATCGTCGTGGAGGCCAAGGGCGACAACAAGCTCGAGGCTCTGGTTCTCGAGAACGTCAAGACGGGTGAGAAGACCGACTTCACCTCCGACGCCCTCTTCATCGCGATCGGTCACGATCCCAACACGGAAATATTTAAGGACCAAATCGAGCTCGACGAGAACGGCTACGTGCGCTCGCACGACGGCGTGCGTACCGCCGTGCCCGGCGTCTTCGTGGGCGGCGACGTGTTCGACATTCGCTACAAGCAGGCGATTACGGCCGCCGGCATGGGCTGCAAGGCGGCGCTCGAAGCGGAGAAGTATCTCGAAGATCGCCACCACCACGCCGCGGAGTTGGCCTTAGCAAAGTAAGCTCGCGACGGCGAGTTGCCTGCGAGCGAAGCGCGTGCTCTCGACGACGCTTCGATCGCAGGCGAGGCTCGTGCTATTTCCCGAGGTGGATGCGCAGGGCGGTTGCCAGATATGCGCGATGGAGCGCGTTGGGAAGGGGAAACGGGTTATCGCGTTCGAGATGCTGTTGCGAGAGACTATTGATGCTCGCGATGAACGTGATGTATTTGTTCACCGTCTTGACTAGACCAAAATCTGCTAGATCGTAGTAATACGGGCTCGCGGTGTTGTTGAAGAAGTCGAACGCGCCGTTGCCGTAAAAGGCGTACAGCGTGACGCCGCTGTTGATCGGCACCGACACGTTGCCCCCATACCAGAAAGGAAAACGTGCCGTATTGCCGTTGACGGGCAAACCGTCGGCGGCTTCCTGTTGCTGATATGCCAGGCTGTTATGTTCGAGTTGATAGTTTTGGTGCGCCGTCAACTTGAACGTCGTCCCGTTGAGCGCTTTGATCGGATTGGAGACGAGATTTACCTCGAGATACGTTCCGTGCCAATCGGTGGGCGTATCGTTGCCGTTTTGCGCTGCGTTGGGACAGCACTCGCGGTAACGATAGTTTTCACCGAGCGTAACGCCGACGTTCTTGAGCGAATACCCCAGTCGAAATTCGTTCACGATGTCGTTGATCGAACCCGGCGTGATGGTTTGGCCGTTGACGATCGCGGACCCGATCGTGACATCGTATCCTGAGGAACGGTCCTGCTCGAACTGAAAATTGATGTGTTTGGCGAGCGGCTGGGTGAACACGAAGTTGAATTTGACGTCGCCCGTCTGGATCGGATTGTTGCCTTGGCCGGGAAGCGCTTTCTCATCGTTGCCGACGGCGAAGGTTGCGGTCGGAATGATGTCGATCGACGGAGTGTAGTCGACCTTGTCTGCGGCCGTCGCGACGGATACGCTGCTCAAAACACTCGCGCAGAGCGCGGCACAGAGAGCGAGAGACGATTTCCTCGTTTTGAAAAGCATGAAGACAGAGTTACCTTTCTCGCCCCATCGTCGCCGAACGCGTTTACGCTGCGATCGATCGTTACCAACGTGCTTTCGCTCGTACGCAATGAGATCGTTGAAGTTCGAATGAGCCGATCGTCATAGATCGCCTCGGGATGTTGGGTGGCCGCCGGATCTCTCCGGCGGCCCGGTTTTAGCAAAGAGTGGTTATAAGCGGCTACGTTTGAATGTACGCGACGTGCGTGCGCGTGTATTCGTAGAGGCCGTGTTTGCCGTCCGCGCCGCCGATGCCCGAATGACGGGTGCCGGCGTGGAAGCCTTGCATGGCTTCGAAGTTCTCGCGATTGACGTACGTCTCGCCGAAGTCGAGATCGTTGACCGCCCGCAAGGCCGAGTTGAGGTTCGTCGTATAGATCGACGACGTCAGCCCGTACATCGTGTCGTTCGCGCGTTCGATCGCTTCGTCGAGGCTGCCGACCGTTGCGACCGGCAATACGGGGCCGAAGACCTCATCGCGCATGACGCTCATGCCTTCGTTGACGTTCGTGAGCACGGTCGGTTGGAAGAAATTCCCGTTGTCGAGATCCACTCGTTCGCCGCCGGTCGCGACGTGCGCCCCGTCCGCGACCGCGCTCTTGACCACGGCGTGGATGCGTTCCAGGCCCGCTTTGTTGATGACGGGACCGAGTTCGGTCGCCCCGTGTCCCGGATCGCCGATCTTCGTCGCGGCCATCGCCTCGACGAGCCGCGAGGTGAACTCGTCGGCGATCTTGGCTTCGACGTACACGCGTTCGGCAGCGTTGCAGACCTGGCCCGAATTGAGCAGCCGCGACGCCACGATCGATTTGATCGCTATGTCGAGATCGGCGTCCGCGAGCACGATCGCGGGCGCCTTGCCGCCGAGTTCGAGATTGACCTTGGTGATGTTTTTAGCCGCTTCTTGCATGATCGCAGAACCGGTGGCGACGCTGCCCGTGAAGCTGACGAGGCCGACGTCGGGATGTTGCGAGAGCGCTTTTCCGGTCGTCGGTCCGCGCCCGAATACGATGTTGATCACGCCGGGCGGAAGATCGGTCTCTGCCATCAGCCGGGCGAAGATCGTCGCGTTGAGCGGCGTCTCCTCGCTCGGCTTGATTACGATCGTGTTGCCCGTGACGAGCGCGGGACCCGCCTTGCGGGCGATCAGAAAGAACGGGAAGTTCCACGGAAGGATCCCGGCGACCACGCCGATCGGCTTGCGAAGCAAGAAGACGTTTTCGCCCGGCCGATCGCTCGAGATGACCTCACCTTCGATGCGCCGCGCCCACTCCGCCATATAGTCGAAGTAGTCCGCCGTGAACTGAACTTCGACCGCCGCGAGGCCGGCGAGCTTTCCCTGCTCCTCGACGATCGTTCGTGCGATCTCGTCGGCGTTATCGCGTATCTTCGCCGAGATCTTCCGCAAGTAGCCGGCACGAACGATCGCGGGCAGTTTCGCCCAAGATTTCTGAGCCTTTTTCGCGGACGCGACGGCGTGGTCCACGACGTCGGCACCGCTTTCCGGGATGTGCGAGATCACGCTGTTACGCGACGGGTTGATGACGTCGATGCGGTTCGTTCCGCCGTCCTTGACGAACGCGCCTTCGATGTAATTGTCGGCGGTTAGAGTCGCCATGTTGCTTCGATCCTTTTCTTTCGCACCTAATTGACTGCGAAGACCCACACGGTACCGCCCTGCGGAACGTGTGCGTGATACTGTTCGGGAAGGTGACGGTTGAACGACGTCTGCGTGCGCTCGGAGTCGACGCCCCAGCCGGATTGAACCGCGATGTATTCCTTGCCATCGACGCTGAACGCCACGGGCGCTCCGACGAAACCCGAACTCCCGCGCATCTGCCACAGCACTTCGCCCGTCTTGGCGTCGAACGCGCGGAAGTAACGATCGTTCGTGCCGCCTTCGAAGATCAAGCCGCCTGCGGTTCCGAGGACCGGGCCGAAATTCTGCGAGTTCACGAAGTTGTGCTTCCAGAGCGGTTTGTTGTTGACGAGATCCCACGCCTGGAGTTCGCCGACGTGATCGGCGCCCGGATGCAGCTTGAGGACGAGGTCGTCGAGGCCTTCACCGACGTACGGTTCGCCGGCTTTGAAGGTCGGTTTTTCGGCGGTGGCTACGCTGCAGAGATTGTCGTTTGCCGGCGTGTACAGAATGCCGTTCTTCTGGTCGATGGAGGCGCCGAACCAATTCTTGCCACCCCAGGCCGACGGACAATACGTCGTCGGGCCGCCGCCGAGTTTGGGAACCATCGCTTGGTTGTAGGACGGCTTGCCCGTGACCGGATCGATCTTCGTGATGACTTCGTTCTTGACGAACTCGGTAGCCGAAAGATATTTGATCTGGTCGGCACTGCGTTGGAACTGCCAGATGTAGCCGTCGCGTCCGGGATGCACGAGGGAATGGACGGTCTTGCCGTCGCGCTGAATGTCGACGATCATCGGCGGATCGACTTCGTCCCAATCCCATGCGTCGTCGGGATTGTACTGATGGTACGCGACGACGTCGCCGTTCTCGGGCTTCACGGCGAGTACCGAGTCGGTGTAGAGCGCGGAGAGGTTCGGCTTGTCCGAACGTTCGTCGGGCAGCCACGCGCCGGGATTGCCGACGCCCCAGTACATCACGTCGAGCTTGGGATCGTACGTGCCCGTCACCCAGATTGGTCCGCCGCCGTGTTTGTAGGCGTCGCCCTGCCACGTTTCGTAGCCCTTCTCGCCCGGGCCCGGAATCGTATGGATGCGCCAGGCTTCCTTACCGGTGGTCGCGTCGTACCCGGCTAAGAATCCACGAATGCCCATCTCGCCGCCGGAACATCCGACGACGACCTTGCTGCCGACGATGAGCGGCGCGAGGGTGCTGTAATAACCTTGCTTGTAATCGGCGACTTTCGTATCGAAAACGATCTTGCCCGTACGCGCATCCAAAGCGATCAAATGCGCGTCGGTCGAGATCATGTAAACGTTGTTGCCGAGCAGCGCGACCCCGCGGCTCGTGGGATGGAGTTGCAGCAAGTCGTCGGGCAGCTGATGCTTGAAACGCCAGAGTTCGTCACCCGTGCGCGCGTCCAGGGCGATGACTTGCGACTGCGGCGTCGCGACGAACATCACGCCGTTGTTGACGATCGGCGGGGCTTCGTGTGCTTCGACCATGCCGGTCTCGAACGACCATGCGAGGTGGAGGCTCTTGATGTTTCCGGTATTGATCTGATCGAGCGGACTGAACGCCGTGCCGTCGTACGTGCGCCGCGTGAGCAGCCAGTCGCCGGGGCTCGGATTGACGAGATCCTCGCTCGACACCGATTTGTATTGCATGGCCGGCATCTGGTCGCCGGCGGCAGCGACGGTCGCCGGCTCCGCAGCGATCGAGGCATGTGGGAACAACGCGACCGATAGGAGCGCTGCAAAAGCGAAACGTGTACTGCTTCCCGTCACTAAAGTGTCCTTTCATGAAACCGAGTTTGGTATCGCGGCTGCGATTGACGAATCACGACGGCGACCCGACGCCGACGTGGCCTAGGAAGGTGGCGGCGACCGTCAGCGTGCCGCCGTTTCCCGCTTTGAGCGGCAGGGCGGCGAGTTGTCTCGGCGCCGGACCGTTGGTGACTTTTGCCGAGTCGGCCGGATCGTATTCCGATTGATGGCAAGGACACAGCAGGCGATCGACGTTCTTTTCGAAGCCCTCGACGAGGCATCCGACGTGCGTGCACACGGCCGAGTAAGCGACGACGTTGCCCGCGGCATTCGCCTTGGTCGCGTCGGACATCTTCGCCGGATCGACGGCGATGACGAGCACGGTGTTGAGCTTGGAACCGTCGCGGACGACCTTGCTCGACGGGTCCATCGCATACGCGATGATCTGGGTCGCACCCGCTTTGAGGTCGGAGGACAAGATGGGCTTCCCGGCTTTGGCGCCGTCCGCATAGACGAGCACGTCGGCGGGTTGCGGACGCGTGGACTTCGGGTCGCTCTGCGCGAACGCGCCGCCTCCGCCGAGGAGCGTGAGTCCGGTCCCGGCGATGGTTGCGAGAGCGGCGCGCCGATTGCACGAACAGTGATCGCTCATTGTTGACCTGCCACTGGTATGAAGAAACGTTTTTGCACTATCGGTACTCCTTTGACGACCGGACTTTGAGGCAACGAGTGAGGTACGTTGAAGTGGTTCACGACGATCGTTCGCGCTCGCGAAACGCGCGTTCCGCGGTATCCCAAGCCGCGAGCGGTTGCAGATCGGGCACCCATGCGAGGCCGCTCTTCGCGTCGGCGGAGATCGCCTCGGGCGTGACGACGACGTCGAGCAGGGCCGGCCGATGCGCCATCGCATCGGCGATCGCCGCGGGAAGATCTTCGGCTCGCTCGACGCGCCGGGCGTGCATGCCGAGCCCTCGCGCCATCATCGCGTAATCGGAATAGCGTAACTCGGTTCCGACGATCTCTCCGTGACTCTCCATTTGATCGCGGACTTCGATCGCCCACGAGCCGTTGTTGGCCACGACGATCAGAACCGGCACGTCGTGACGGACGGCCGTGTCGATTTCCATCGCGTTGAAGCCGAACGAACCGTCACCCGTGAGTACCGCGACCGGCCGATCGGGCCGCGCGAGCGCCGCCGAGATGCCGAACGGCGTGCCGATGCCGATACATCCGAGCGAACCCGGATCGAGCATCGTCGTCGCATTGATGCCGACGCGCGCGAAACTCAGAAAATCGCCGCCGTCGACGACGACGATCGAATCGGGCGGAAGCGCGTCGCGTAGTGCGCCGAGGAGGCGATTGGGATGCATCCGGCCGTCGCTGCCGTCGGGCGCTTCCCGCAACGTCTTGCCGAATTTTTCCGCTCTGCTTTCGTGCGTCGAGCGATGCTTTTTCGCCCAGTCGGCATCGACCGCTGCAGGAGCGCCGCCCGCGGCGGCCACGATCGCGTCGAGCGCCGGACCGACGCTGCCGTACACGCCGATGCCCGGCCGGTTGTCGCGTAGTTCCGACGGCACGTCGGCGATCCGCACGAACGTCGCGTCGCCGTAGACCGCGGCCGAACCGTATGCGAGTTGAAAGTCCAGGCGCCGCCCGAGCGTGAGGACGAGATCGGCATCGCCCATCACGGTGCCGCGCACCGCCGACACCACGGACGGATGACTCTCGGGGACGAGCCCGCGGGTCTCGCCGGTCTCGAGATAGAGCGCTCCCGTAGCGTCGAGAAAGCGAACGAGTTCGGGTCCGTAGGGACGCGCGCCGCGGCCGCTGATGACCAGGGGCCGCTTCGCGGCCCAAATCGCGTCGGCCGCGGCTCTGATTCGACTCGCTTCCGCGGGTACGGCGACGCGCGCGGGAACGTCGAAATACTCGTCGAGTTCGACTGCGAGCGGCACCTCCGCGCGCAGCGTGTCGACCGGGAAATCGAGGTAGACGGGCCCGGGTTCGCCGCCGCCCTCGCCAAATGCGCGCGCGATGGCTTCGTACATCTCCGGTAGCACGTGGGCCGGGTCTCTCACGGTACGGGCGTACCGCGTTAGCGGCGCGACGAAGGCGGTGTGAACGACATCCTGCAGCGCACCGCGATTCTCTTGCGGCTGCGGTGGCAAGCCGGAAATGATCAAGATCGACGCGCGCGAGACGTGCGCGTTGGCGATGCCGGTCATGCCGTTGGTGACGCCCGGACCCGCGGTGATCAGCGCGACGCCGAGGCGCCCCGTGAGCTCGGAGTGCGCGTGCGCCATGTAGACGGCCGCGCGCTCGTCGCGAACGTCGACGATTCGTATGCCTTCCTTCGCGAGCCGCATCCAAATCGGCATGATATGACCGCCGCACAAACCGAAGACGCGATCGACTCCGCGGGCCTTGAGATAGCGCGCGACGAGCGCGGCGGAGCTTCGGTCGCCGGCGATCGGAGGCATCAGTGAGCCTTTTTCTTGCGCGACCGCAGATCGATGACGCCCGGTACGGTCCGCGGGTCCGTTCCCTGCGGGAAGATGCGGAGCTTGTGCACCTTCTGCGAACTCGTCGTCGGAAGCGATTCGACGAAGAGGACGTAGCCGGGCGCCTTGAAGTACGCGAGTTGCGACGCCGTCCACTCGAGCAGCTCGGCGGCAAACGCTTCGGATGCTTCGGACGGATCGCTCGCGACGACGCAAGCCATGACCTCTTCTTCACGAAGTTCGTCGGGTACGGCGATGACCGCGGCCTGCTTGACCCGTGCGTGATCGACGATCACCGCTTCGACTTCGGCAGCGGCGATGTTTTCGCCCGAACGCCGGATGATGTTTTTCCGGCGTTCGACGAAGTAGAACATGCCGGTCTCGTCTTTCGTAACCGCGTCGCCGGTATGGAACCAGCCGCCGCGCCACGCCTCTTCGGTCGCTTCGGGATTCTTGAGGTAGCCGGAGAAGAAGCCCTTGCGCGGATTTTTTTCGGTCGAACGTAGCACGAACTCACCGGTCTCGCCGAGCGGCACGTCGTTGCCGTGCTCGTCGATCGCGCGCAGCTCGAGCCCGGGCTCGCTGCGACCGATCGCACGCGTGTCGACGAAGCGCGGTTCGCGGTGTGCGGTCGTCATGCGTCCGGTCTCGCTCATCGCCCACATCTCGACGAGCGGGAAGCCGAAGCGCTGCTCGAATGCGGCGTGCTGGTTCGGTTCGATGCCGGCGCAGAGCGCGAAGCGAATGCGATGCCGTCGTTCGAGCGGATCGTCGGGAAGCTTCATCAGCAGATTGGGAATGACGCCCTGAAACTGCACGGCGGTGACGTCGCACGCGATGATGTCTTTCCACCACGTGCTCGCATGAAAGCGGTCCGGAAAAACGAGCGCGCCGCCCGTGATGAGCATCGTGGGCAGCGAAATCGAAAGAGCGTTCGCGTGGTGCAGCGGCAACGGATTGAGCAGCCGCTCTTCCCCGTAACGCAGCGCGAGATAGCCGCCGCGCGACGCGAACCACGAGCCCCAGGTGTGGAAATATTCGTTCGTCAACACGCAGCCTTTGGGCCGGCCCGTCGTGCCCGACGTGTAGATCAATCCGGCTTCGCTCGCCGCGCCCGGCGTTTCGTCGCGCGCCGGAAACGGCGGCTCGGGCAGCGGCCGGTCGAGCTCGTCGAAGCGCAACACCGGCGGCGACGGCGAAAACGACGATGCCGCGGCACGGACGTCGTCCATGCGCGAATCGATCGCGAGGGCGACGACCGCCTCGGAATGTTCGAGGAGATACGAGATCTCGTCCAAGCGGTAGTCGGGCGAAATCGGCGCTACGGTGCAGCCCAGCGCGTTGAGCGCGTAATGATGAAAAATGAACTCCGGCCGCTGGTCGAAAAGGATCGCGACGCGGTGGCCCGGTCCGTACCCGGCTGCGCGATACCACGCGATCCGTTTTTGAACTTCGTCCCACGTTTGCTGCCAGGTGAACGTGACGCCGTCGGGATGGTACGGCCGTTTCGGCATCGGCGGCACGACGTATGCGTCGTTGGAGGGGTAGCGCGCGACGGCGCGTTTGAGCGAATCGTAGAGCGTGCCGAATTCAATCGGATCGAACGCGGTCGCGTCTTCGGGCAGCGGTGCGAAGTCAAGCTGCATCGAGATACCTCCGAATGATCGAGAGCGTGTGGTCGTGCATGATGATGTCGTAGTGATTGGCAGCGATCTCCGCGACCGTCGCTCGCGGCGCGATCCGTGCGAAGTTCTGCAAATCGAATGCGGGGACGATGAATCCGGTGCGCCCGGCAATCGGGTCGGTCGCTCGTAACGCCAGCACCGGCATCGGCAAATGACGCCAAAGCCGGCGTGCGTCGTGCCGGTATCCATACGTGACGTCTTCGAAGGCCGCCGCCTTCTGCGTGCGCGAACGAACCCGACCGCCCGACTCGACGAGTTCGTATTCGTACGCACGCTGCCAAGACGGATTCCACTGCTTGATCAGGCCGAGGTTGCGAACGTAGCGGACGTAGGCTTCCGCGGATTCGTAGTCGCGTCCCAGACGCTCGAGCGCGCGAACGATCGACATCACGGCGGCCAGCCGCGGCACGCCGAGTCCGTCGACGAGGACGAGCCGGCGCAAGCGCACGTCATCGCGGATCGACCCCGCCTCCATACCGACGTACGCTCCCATCGAATGCCCGACGTAGTCGAACGACGTGCAACGCAGCGCCCGCGCGACGGAGTAGACGTCGCGCGCGTGGCGTGCGAAACCGTACGTGCCGGGCGGCGTGATGGAGCTATGACCGCGGCCGCGCAGATCGAGCGTCACGACGCGGCGTCGCGGTCCCGCGAGCGCCGCGGCGAGCCGGTCGAACCAATGCGAATTCGCCGCGATTCCCGGCACGCAGATAACGAGGTCGCCGTCGGCCGGGCCGAAGCGGTGCGCGCGCAGGCTGCCGCCTTCGACGGGCACGTCGAACGTTTCGAACTCGGCGAGCTCGTTTTCGTACGCGACCATCAGGCGTGGGCCTCGAGCCATTGGACGATGGTCTCGGGCAGCACGTCTTGCGTTTTTCCGCTCACGTACATGCCGATGTGTCCGACCGGAAACGACCGTTCCGTATAGTCTTTGGAGCCCACGTGGTCGCGTAGCGCGGCCGACGACGCCGGCTCGACGATGTCGTCGCGTTCGCCGTACAGATTGAGGATCGGCATGGTCACGTCGCGCAGGTCGACGGTCCGCCCCCCGAGCTCGAACGTCCCTGCGACGAGCTTGTTGTCGCGATAGCAATCTTTGATCCACGAACGGAACGTTTCGCCGGGATGATCCGGACTATCGTTGATCCATTTCTCCATCCGCAGAAACGTGAGCAGGCCCTCGCGATCTTCGAAGAGCTCGACCATGTCCGCGTATTTCTGAACGTACTGCGCGAACGGGCTGCGCATGAGGAATTGCTGCGCGATGAGACGACCGGGAACGTTCCCGAGCGTGTCGACCATGCGGTCGACATCGGTATTGCGCGCCAGCTTCGCCATCAGCGTCCGATCCAGCGAGAAGTCGACCGGAACGATCATCGTGATCAGATTGCGCACGAGCTGCGGGTACAGCGCGGCATAGCATAGCGTGAAGAACCCGCCCTGACAGATTCCGAGAACGTCGAGTTTGTCGAGGCCGTGACGCGCGCGAACGACGTCTGCGCAGTCGCCGAGCATGCCGACGTGATCTTCGATCGTGGTCCAGCGATCGGACGGCAGCGGGTAGCCCCAATCGATGACGTAGAGATCGGCTCCCAGACCCAGAAGCCGGCGAACGACGGAACGGTCCGGCTGGAGATCGATCATGTCGTAGCGATTGACGAGCGAATACACGATGAGCAGCGGCGGCGCGAGATCGCGCGCTTCGCGCGCGGGCACGTAGCGGAAGAGCCGAAGGTGACCGTCGTTGTAGACGAGCTCCTTGGGCGACGTGCCGATCTCCAGATCTTCGCCGTGGAGGCGGCGGAGCTCGTCGTAGCCCGCGCGCAGCTTGCGGAACGTGTCGCCTTGCTCCCGGACCGCGTTCGCCATGAATTCCGGCAACGCCGAATAGTCGAAGGGCGCGTTGGAATTCATCGCTCGCCCGATCCGCGCCGCGCGGAGGTTTCCGCGCGGTCCGCACGTTCGAGCGCTCGCACGCGCCGGCGCAATTCGTTGACTTCTTTACTAAGATCGTCGACCGCGCGTCGCGTCGGAAAATGTCCGAACTGCGCGAAGCTCTCGACGAATGTCGTCTCGGTTCGCCGCTGATCGGCGAGCGCTGCCGCCAATCGCGCCTGCGCGGCGACGTACGCTTCGGAATGGAACGCCGCGACGAATACGCGATCGGCGACACGGTTGGAGAGCGCGAGCCACTGGGCCGGCGTTGCCGGGGGTTTTCGCTCACTCGTCAGCCGCGCGGCTTCGCGCGCGATCTCTCCGAACGCGCGCTGCCACGTCGCGAGCATGAACGCGCGGTAAGCCTCGCGCGCGGCGAAGAGCGCGCTCGCCGTCTTCGCGGTTTGCGCGATCAGCGCGGGCGCTTCCGCGACCGTGCCGCCGACGTCGCCGAGCACGGCGAAACTCTGCTCGAGGGCTTGACCCAGCGGGTCGCCCGCGTTTTTCGTGTTGCCCAAGGCCGCGGTAACGGCGAACGAACGCTGCGCGACGTCGCTCCACATCTCCGCGAATTTTGCGGCGGCAGCGGCGCCGTAGGGGATCGCGGTCGAAGGGTTCGACTCTCCGAAGGCGTTCCCGAAGAACATTCCTTCCCAAGCGGACCAAGGGGCGGCGCCGTTTTCCGCCGGCATCAGCGGCGCGAACGCGTCGAACCATGCGTCGATGAGCACGTTGCCGGTTTTTGCACGATCGGCCATCAACGCGGCCTCGTCGCGACGGCGTGCCGCTGCTCGGCGACGCGAAGCCGGAACGGTGCGAGCGCGAGCATCATGAAGGCGGAACTGATATCGGCAATCGCGACCGAGAGATCGTGCATCTGATGCGCGCTCTCGACCGCGAACATCGGTACGTGCGGGCTCGCCGCCAAACGCCGCGTAAACCAGCCGATCATCTCCGTCTGCGACGCGAGAACCGCGTTGCCGGAGGCCGCCATTGCGTCGCCGATCGACCCGCCGATCTGCAGCCAGAGATCGAGCGGGTTAGCATCGCCCGAAGGCTCGACGGAGCCGGACTTTCCGCCGCGTCCGGGCCGTCGGGGGTAGGCGGGGTTACTTTCTGCCAGCGCTTCGTCGGTCGCGGCTTCGAGATGCGCGAGCGTGGCCGCGTGGGCCGCCGAACCTTCGTCGGCCTCACCCGCTCGAATGCGCGCGACGAGTTCCGCATTGCGCGACGGAAGCGCGCACCGTACGGCGTCGACGTCCGCTCGTGGATCCGCCGGAAGACCGAGCAGTGCGCCGAGCCGATCGTATGCCGCGCGTTCGTGTGCGTCTCCATCGGCGAACTGACGCACGGCGACCGAGAGGGCTTTCGCGACGAGGCGTGCGTCGTAGCGACGTTCGCTCGGCAATGCCGCGAGAATCTCGCCGCGCAAGGCCGCGTACGCGCGTTCGAATTCGGCCAAGTCCCCGGGCGACGGTCGCCCGTCTCGCGCGAGCGACGCTTCGGCACGCGCCGTCACCGCGGCGATTCGCGCCAGCGCGTCTCGGGTATCGCCCGTGAGATGCGGCGCGATCTCCGCGTCGATCACCGGCCGCACGGCGCTGAGCAATGCGGCGGCGTCGGGACGGATCCGCATCAGCGCCACCCTCCGGTCAAAGCGAGAATTTCGTACTCCAGCTCCGGTACGAGGTGGCTCGTGAGCGCGAGCTCGAGCGACAATTCGGCACCGTCGATATGCCGCTGGGCCTGCAGTAAGGCGATCACGGCCCAGCGTACGTGCGCGGCGACTTCCCAATAGCGCACCGCGTCGGCATCGATCCGGGTCCCCGACTCGCGTTCGTATCCGCGATAGAAGTCCGCGCGCGTCGAGACGCCGCCGGCTTCGAGTTCGTCCCGGCCGAAACGCCAGCACGCCGCGCAGAACCAGCCGAGATCTTCGGCCGGATCACCCCAGGCTGCGAACTCCCAATCGAGGATCGCCGTCAAGCCGTCGGGGTCTAGCATGTAATTGCCCGTGCGAAAATCGCGATGGCACAAGACCAGCTGCGGCGTCGCGGGCGCGTTACGCTCGAGCCAGCGCAGACCCCACTCGAGGACGGGTCGCGAGATACCGAGATCGTCGAGCGCGGCGCGTCCGGAATCGACTGCGTCGAGCGCCGGCGAGCGAAGCGGAAACGCGAGAAAATCGAGATCGCCGCTCGGCGGCCGAACGCTATGGATGCGCGCGAGTTCTGCGCCGAGCACGTCTCCGAGCTTGCTGCGATCGCCGCCGAGCGTCTCGTCGCGCACGACGCGAAACGCCTGCGCCGCGCCCGCCACGCGCCGGGCGATGAAGAACGGCGTTCCGATGACGCTGCGGTCCTCGCAGAGTACGACCGGGTCGGCCACGGTGACGCCGGCGGCTCGCGCGACGCGCAGCAGCGCGAATTCTTGCGCGCGGGAATGGCTGATCTGCAGCGAGGATGGGGCGTCGGTCCGGAGCACCCACGCGAACGGCCCGGAGTCCGCATTCCCCTCGAGTAGCCAATTCTGTTGTATCGCGCCGCCGCTGAGCAACTCGGCGCGTTCGATCGCCGTCGACGATCCGAGCCACGCCTCGAGCGCCGCGATTTTTTGCGGCGTCAGAGCGGCGCGCGGCCGGGCGTCGATCACAGCGAACTCACCAAATGACCGCCGTCGACGGCGACGATCGCGCCCGTCATATACGGCGACGCATCGGAGGCGAGAAGCAGCAGCGGCGCGTCGAGGTCGGAGGCGTTGCCCAATCGCCGCTGCGGAATCCGTTTCACGAGCGCTCTGCCCGGAAGCGAGTCGAAGAAGGCGTCGTTGAGATCCGAGCGGATGTAGCCCGGCGCGAGCGCATTGACCCGGATTCCGTAGCGTGCCAGTTCGAGCGCCGCAGCCTTGGTGAGTTGGGTGACGGCGGCTTTCGAGGCGGCATAGGGCGCGACGCCGCCGGCGACGCGATCGCCGAGAATCGACGTGATGTTGACGACGCTGCCGCCGCTCTTCGCGTCGATCATGCGTCGAGCGGCCTCGCGCATGACGAGCCACGTTCCGCGCAGATTGGTGTCGAGCACCTCGTCCCACTCGTCTTCGGTGACCTCGAGCAGGGACGCCGTCACGGTCGTACCCGCATTGTTGATGACGAGGTCGACGAGGCCCACGCTGCGCCCGATCTCTTCGAACGCTTCGCGGACGCTCTCGCTCCGGCTCACGTCGAGCGCCACCGCCGAGGCCGCGCCGCCGGATTCGACGATTTCTCCCACGGCTTCCGCGAGTTTCTGCGGACGCCGCGCGCCGAGCACCACGCGAGCGCCGGCTCTCGCGAGCACCCCGGCAAAATGGCGTCCGAGACCCGCAGACGCGCCGGTGACGAGTGCGATCTTGCCGGACAAATTGAAAGAGGCTACGTCGGACAGGAAACCGTCCTCCAAGTCGCGCGGCGCGTTCTGACGCAAAAAGTCAGACCTAACGCCCGGTAGGGACAGTGACGATGGTAGTGAGCCATCCGACGAAAGTCAACGTGCCGGTTCGACTTTTGTCAAAAAAAGTTAACTTTCGGCCGTCGTGCCCTCCTTGGCACGCTCGCGCAGGGCGAATTTCTGGATCTTGCCCGTGCCCGTTTTTGGGAGCTCGCCCAAGACGACGCGCTTGGGCGCTTTGAAACGGGCGATGTTCGCCCGCCCGTAGGCCAGCAGTTCGGCTGCGGTCGTCACGCTGCCGGAACGCAGACAGACATACGCTACCGGAACCTCACCCCAGGTCGGGTCCGGGGCCGCCACCACCGCCGCCTCGAGCACGTCCGGGTGACGCTCGAGCATCTGCTCGACCTCGACGGACGCGATGTTCTCGCCTCCGGAGATGATGATGTCCTTAGACCGGTCGGTGAGGCGCACGTACGAGTCCGGCTCCATCACGCCGATGTCGCCGGTCCGCAGCCAGCCGTCCGGGATCGCCGCCGCGGTTGCGGCCGCGTCGCGATAATACCCGAGCATGACGTTGTTTCCGCGTAACGCGATTTCGCCCGGCGTCGTACCGTCCGCAGGCACGTCGCGGCCGCTCGCGTCCAAAACGCGGACTTCCGAGCCGACGATGTTGCCCACCCCCTGCCGGGCCTTGATCGCGGCCTGCTGCGGGATCGAGAGGGCGTTCCACTCGGGCCGCCACTCGCAAATCACCGCCGGGCCGTAGGTTTCGGTCATGCCGTAGAGGTGGTGGATGTCGAACTCCAACTCGGCCGTACGCTGCAGCAGTGCGGGGCTCGGCGGCGCGCCGCCGGTAAACACGCGGACGGGGCGAGCGCTCTTCCCGATGCGCGACGCCTCGTCGCTCGCGATCATCACCAGGAGCGTCGGCGCCGCGCAGAAGTGCGAAACGCCGGATTCGCGCAGGTGCTTCCAGACGGTCGCGGGATCGATTTTACGCAGACAGCGATGCGTCGCACCGGCCGCGGTAACGGCCCACGTGAACGACCAGCCGCAGCAGTGGAACATCGGAAGCGTCCAGAGATACACGGAGCCCGCATCGAGCCGCGCGTGATAGGCCATCGCGAGCGACTGCATGTACGAGCCGCGCCGGCTGTACATGACGCCTTTCGGTCTGCCCGTCGTGCCGCTCGTGTAGTTGATCGCGATCAGCGACATCTCGTCGCAGTCGACGCCGTCGATGGGCTCGCTTTCGCGGACGCGGCGTTCGAAATCGTCCTCCGCCGCGCCGCAGCGAATCGCGCTCACCGCGCCGTCGCGCAAGCGCACCGTTTCGGCTGCGAGCGCTTCGAATTCGCCGTCGTACACGAAGAACCGCGCGCCGCTGTGCTCGAGAATGCCGGCTAGGTCCGCCGCCGTAAGGCGGATATTGAGCGCGACGATGACCGCGCCCGTGCGCGGTACGGCGTAATGCAACGCGAGCATCGTATGCGTATTGGGCGCGAGGACGGCTACGCGGTCGCCGGGCTTGATGCCGAGCGTCCGCAGCGTGCCCGTCATGCGGCCGACGCGCGCTTCGAACTCGGCATACGTGAACGACACATCGTCGTCGATCACCGCGGTGCGGTCGCCGAACACGCGCGCCGAACGCCGTAGCCACGCCGCAGGATCGAGCGAAGCGTATCCGGACCGGGCGTCGCGAACGGCTTCAGCCATCGAATCCGCTCCCTTCCGCAGCCTTTCCGGCGCCGCCGAGATAGATCGAAGAGAGATATGCGGCGAGGCGATCGGGCGACAAGCCGCCGTCTCGCTGAAACCAGAAGATGGACCAGTTGAGCATATTGAGCAGACTCAATGCCAGGTATTTGACCGGTACGTCGTCGCGTAACGCGCCGGCCGCGCGCGCGCTCTCCAGCGTCTTTGCGACGAGCCGTTCGTATGCGTCGCGCATGCCGACGATTTCTTCGCGCCGCGCGGGCGAGAGCGCGCGGAGCTCGGTGAGCATGACGGAGTGCTTATCTTGGTCCGCGATCATGGACTCGACGTGCGCGCGAACGAGCGTGCGAACGCTCTCGAGCGGATCGTCGACCTCGGCGACGGCCGCGGCCACCGCGCGCGTGATATGGTCGAGCGAACTCACGGAGATGTCGAAGAGCAGATCTTCTTTGCTGCTCATGTGATGGTAGAGCGACGCCTTGCGCACGCCGAGAACTTCCGCGATTTCGCGCGTCGTCGCCGAGGCGTAGCCCTTATGCCAAAAGAGTTTGGCGGCGGCGTCGAGCAGACGTTCGGACATCGGCAAAGGGATGCCCAGCGTTTCGGCCGCAGGACCGACGCTCCGCGCGATCCGGCGCTCGAGCGCAGCCGCGGCCGGCGGAAACGGGCGAACCGCCTTCGATTTCATTGGCGCAATACGATCATCTTTCGGACCCTGACGAGCCACACGCGTTACGGTCGGAGAGTACATCGCGATGCGCCGAGGCCTCACCTCTGCCGCACCCGGGCAGGAGCGTACACCGAGCGTCATTCATGCGTTCCGCGGTTGCCGCGATCGCCGCGATTGCGGGCGCCGCGTCGACGTCGCCGTTACGAGCCTTCGGCCGTATCTGCGGCGGCGCGACGATCCACGCGCGATCGGCAAAGTGTTGCGTTACGTCGACGTGATCGGTTCGATGCCCGGCAAGCATTTGCTCGACGACGGCACGCTCGCCGCCGACGGCTCCCCTAGCGTTTCGGCCTGCGGACGCGCGCCGTAATGCGCGTCGACATCGACGGCGCACTCGAACGGCTACTCCGCGATCCCAAGCACGCACGCACGACGGGTTCCCCGATCATGCGTATCGCCGTTTAACGGGCGCGAGGTCAGTTTTTTGCCGTGAGCGCGCCGAGAATCTCGCCCGTCGACGGCGTGCCGCGTTTGTAGAACGCGATGGTGCCGTCGGGTGAGATCCCGACGACGGTGCGGTTGATGATCTTGAGCGGTCCGACGCCGATGACGGCGTCATATGCCGTCGCGGTCTTGAGTCCCGCGTCGACGAGCAGCGGCGCGCTCAACCGGTGCTTCTCACGAAAGCGTTCGTGCGATGCGGCGCCGCCGTTGTTGACGCCGAACACCGAGACGCCCGCGGCTGCGTAGCGCGGTGCGTCGTCGCGCGCCGCGCAGAGTTGCGCGGTGCATCCCGGCGTGTTGTCCATCGGATAGAAGATGAGGACGACCGGGCCTTTCGCGAGTTCGCTCGCAAGCGAGACGGTCGCGCCCGCGTCGCTCTCGAGCGAGAAGCCCGGTGCTCTGTCGCCGGTACCGAGATTAGCCATGGCCGGTGGATTGGCAACCCGGACGGAGCCGTCCCGTCATTTCAAGATATTCGCGAGCGCCACATCGAGCGATTCGAAGACGAACCGGTACCCTGCGGCCTGCGTCGCCTGCGGCAAAACGCGCTGCCCTTGCGTGACGACGGTCGCGCCCTCGCCGAGCACGAGGCCGACGGCGAACGCCGGCGCCGGAAAAATCGCCGGACGATGCACCGCGGCGGCTAGCGTCTTGGTGAAGTCGGCGTTTCGCACGGGATCCGGCGCCGTCGCGTTGAGAACGCCGGACGCGCCGTCGATCGCCGCGAGGTAGATGCCGATCTGATCCTCGAGCGCGATCCACGAGTACCACTGCTTGCCGCTCGCCACGACGCCGCCCGCGCCGGCTTTGAATAGTGGCAAGAGTTTGCCGAGCGCGCCGCCGTCTCTGCCGAGCACGAGGCCCGTGCGTATCTTCGCGATGCGTCCCGCGACGCTCGCGAAGCGGTCGGCTACGGCTTCCCAAGCGACGCACACGCCGGCGAGGAAATCCGAGCCCGGCGCGCTGGATTCGACGAACGTTTCGGTCTCGCTCGTTCCGTAGTAGCCGATGGCCGAGGCGCTGACGAACGCGCCGAACTTGGTGCCGGACTTTTCGAGTTCGGCGAGCAGCGCTTCCGGGGCGTCGACGCGGCTCGACCGGATCTTCGCTTTGACGTCGTCGCTCCAACGCTGCGCGACGGGCTCGCCCGCGAGGTTGACGACGACATCGGCGCCCGCACATGCCGCGGCCGCCGCGGCCGGATCGCGCAGCGAAACGGTCGTGACCGTATCGCCGCGTTCGCGCAACGCGAGGACGAGCGGTTTGCCGATGAAACCGGAGGCGCCGATGAGGGTGATCTTCATATCACGCTCTTAGACGCCGCAGGTCCGGGCGAAACCGCCCGCCGCGCGAGCTCAGGTTGCGGCCGGAGCCGGAGACGGCGATGCCAAGGCGCCGTGCTTGTGCCGGTGATGTCTGGCCGAAGGCGACGTCATCGCATCGGGCGTCGACGCGGCATCGGGAGCGGGGCTCGCCGTCGAGCCTCCCTTGTGATGATGTTTTTTGCCCGTTGGGCTCGCCATCGCGTCCGGTGCGGCCGATGCCGCCGAGCCGCTCGCCGCGGGCGACGTACCGCCCTTCGATTTGGATTTCGAGAGATGGAAACCGGCTTTGTCTGCGTCGGATTGACACGCGTATTTGCCGTTTTTGGTCTTGCCGTAATACGAATCGCCTCGGGCGTGATAGACCTTGGTCGACGTATTTTCCCAAACGACGGGATCGCCCGACGCGCACGACGGCATCGCCGTGTCGGCGGTCGCGGAGGACGCGCGGCCGAGTGCGGCGAGCGCGATGCCGAGCGCGCAGGCGGACGTGAGTATGAACTTCATCAGTCGAACTTCTCCGGTGTGTGCGGTATGAGGTGGCAGAAAGACGGGAACTAGCTAGAACTCGGGGACAGCGTATCCGCCGCGAAGTCGATCGCTTTGGCCGCATCGGTCGCCGCTTTCATGACGGCGCCCGCATTACCGGAGGCGAGCGCGGCGCGGATGGCGGGAAAGGCGGTGTCGCCGTATCCGGTCGCTCCGTATAACGCACGATCGATCCCCCGCGTCGCGCCTATCTCGACGAAGCTCGGGCGTTTCTGCGGCGACGCGTCGACGTCGCTCGCCGCAACCGAGAAGTGCGCGATCGCGGCGTCGAGCGGACCGAAGACGTCGGGATCCGCGGCGCCGTAGCGCACGACCGCGGGATCCGTGAGCAGCTTCGCCTGCGCGTCGCGCAACTGCTCGACATAGGGCCGGAAGCGCAGCGGCCGCGGCGTTTCGCTCAGGCGAAAGGCGACGAGGCCCAACACTTGCGCGATCGTGCGGTGATAGCCGAAGCCGGGGTCGGCGCTCTGCGCGTAGTGCAGGTCGTCGAAAGCCGAGTGGTACGTTCCGAGGCGTCCCGAGAAACCGACCTCCGCCGTCGGGATGCCGGGCCCCGGAGCGAAGAGGAACGACTCGTGATCGCTGCCGCCGCCCGGAATCTGCGGCTCGGCGGGAACGTCGCGAACGCGAAGATCGCGGGCCGCCGTCGTGACGACGTTCGCGATCGGCGCGGCCGCGTCGTCCGAAAACTTCGTGCCCGTGACGTCCTCGTCGGCGTTGAGGTACGCCAGGGCGTTTCGGCCGAGGTCCGCGCGGTGCGCGCGCACGAACGCAGCCGACCCCTGTTCGCCGATCTCTTCGGCATCGAAACCGGCGATGACGATCGTCCGTGCCGGCCGCCAGCCGGTATGCGCGAGCGAACCGAAGGCGCGCGCGACTTCCAACAGCGTCGAAATGCCCGAACCGTTGTCGGTCACGCCGTACACCCACGCGTCGCGATGACCGCCGAGCACGATCTCTTCGCCCGTGCGGCCGTGCAGCGTGCCGACGGTATTCCACATCGTCCCGACGCGGCGCCGGACGTCGACGTAGAGTTCGACCCGCTCGTGATGCGCGGCGGCGTCGAGCAAGACGCGCGCGTTTCGCAGCGTGACGGGCAGGGTCGGAATGCGCATGACCTCCGCGGACACCATGCCGCGCTGCACGCTCGTATCCGGCCGCGTCGCGTCGTCGCGCGGGTCGGAATAGAAGATGACGCCGGCGGCACCGTTGCGCTGCGCGCGCGCGGCGAGCAGGCCGCGATACTCGGCGCCGTAGCGCACGATCGCGATGCGGCCGCGGATGCCGAGGTGCCGTTTGGCGAGCGCCGCGTAGTCGGCGTCGAGTCCGCGGCCTGCCTCCTGCAACGGTGCGCGCACGTCGGCGCTGCCGCTGCCGTAATTGAACGGGGGCTCGATCTCGCCGCCGGCGCCGCCCGGATCCCCCGGCACCGGGCCCTCGCGCAGGTCGAACGAACGCTTCGTGCGGCCGAGATCGTCGATGAGCGAGAGCGCGAGATGCACCGGACGATCGATCGGGCCTCGGAAGCTCTCGATCGTCGCCGAGAAGCCGGCTTCGACGAGCCGGTCGCGCATGTAGGCGGCAAACGCATAGTCGCCGGGCGTGCCCGGATAGTGCGGCCGCCCGTTCGCGAAACGGGAGGTCTCGTAGGCTCCGGCCGCACTCGGTGCCGCGAGGAAGCGCTGCTCGAGGTTGCCCGCCGGCTGCGTGGCCGGAGCGGAATGCGGCTTCGGTCTCGGCGCGCCGGCCGCCGCAATGGCGGCCGGCTGGAAGAGCGCGACCGTAGAAGCCATGGCAAAGAGAGCGTGCAGTCGGGGCATTCCGCAACGGCCCTTCGACGCGCGGGCTACGGCTTCCGGGACGACTTTCGCCCGAGCCCGTAGCGCAAGTCACCTCGGAAGGGGGCCGCGTCGTGCTTTGCTTAGGGCGGGGGTAGCTCGACCGTGTCGTTCAAAAATCGTCTCGCGAAACTCATCATCGACCCGGCTTTTCGCAATCCGGGCTTGATGAAGATCATTTTCGCCATCGACGACGTGACGGGCGTGGACCTCGTCAAGACGCTCTCGCCCTTCAAACTGATGCCCGCGTCGGCCGAATTGTTCCAGCGTTCGTTCGCGCATTTCGTCTCCGGCGAAGAGATCTCGCTCGCGTGCGCGACCGAACTCGCGACCATCGCGCCCGACCGCGCTTCCGCGAAATATCTGCTCGTCCAGGCGGGCGAAGAGCAGACGCATCTCGAGCATTTCCGCACGAAGCTCGAACAGTTCGGCCTGGGAGAAGCGCGGCTCTCGCATTTCGTCGCGCCGAGCTTTCGCAAATTCGGCGAGGCGATCTCGCGGCGGCTCGCGGCGCGCGACTACGTCGGGGCGATGGTCGGCAACAACATCGTCGTCGAAGGCCTCGCGATCTGTCTGCTCGAGATGGGCTGCAAAGATCTGCGCGAGAACTCCGACGAGATCTCCAAATTCCTCGATTTCGTCTTGGAGGACGAACGTCACCACGTGCGCTTCGGCGAACGGCGGCTCGCGTATTGGAACGAACGCGGCCTCGTGCGCGAACGCGACGTCGCCGATTTCTACGGCGAGATGTGGAGCTACGTCGAAGGCGCGATAAGCGAGATTCCCGACGTCATCGATTCGATGGGTTTGGAATCCAAAGAACTGCTGGTCGCGGCGAAGACGTTCTTCGAATCGCGGCTCGCCGGCGCGGGCCTCGCGATTACGGCGTAGCGGCTACGGACGATACGTCCCGAAACCGAACGAGTGGCCTTCGGCATCCTCGATGCCGAACTCTCGCGAGCCGTAGTCCATGTCGACGGGTTCGCCTATCACGCGTACGCCGCTGTCTCTGACGCGTGCGAAGAGCGCGTCCGGCTCGATGACCGCGACGTAGATGCCGCCGGTCCGGCCGCCGGCACGCGCGGGCGTGTCCAGACCGTATGCGTCGCTGCGGCGCGACCCGAACATGAGGACGCTGTCGCCGAGCGCGAACTCCGCGTGGGCGACGCCGCCCTCGTCGCCCGGCACGACCATTTTTTCGGTGAAGCCGCAGGTGTCGCGCAGCCACGCGATCGCGCGCGCGGCGTCTTCGTAACGCA